>JANMAV010000129.1:0-19404 GCA_031360055.1 Ferruginibacter sp. | reverse complement strand
CCGTTTTCAATACGATTATTTAAACGATGACATCAACGATTTTGGGCAAATAGATTATACCCTCAGCAACAAAATACCCGAAGGCTTACGCAAAGCAATAGCCGACGGGAAGAAGATGTTGGTGTTGATAAATCCGCCGTATGCGGAGGCAGGGGGTGGAATAGATGGGAAAAAGAATAAAATAGGAGTTGAGCAAACAAGAATTAATTCCATAATGAAAACGCAAGAAATTGGTTATGCTAGTAAGGAATTATTTGTTCAATTTTTGGTTAGGATTGCTAAAGAAATTCCGACAGCTACAATTGGAATGTTTAGTAATTTAAAATATGTAAATGCTTCCAATTTTGAGAAATTTAGGAAAAATTGGAATGCTGAATTTTTAAATGGTTTTTTGGTACATAGCAGAGCTTTTGATGGATTGAATGGAAATTTTCCAATAGGATTTTTGATTTGGAAAACTAATAACCTACCAAAGAAAACACGTTTTATTTTAGATGAAATTAATATGGAAGTTTTAAATAAAAATTCTGACCCAATTGGTGAGAAAAGGTATTATAATATTCCAAATAGTTCGTTTTTAAATATTTGGATTAAAAAGCCAAAAACAAATAATCAATTGGCATTACCATTATCTAACGCAGTAACAATCTCCAAAAATCCAAGGTTAAAAAATTCATGTGATGAAATGATTGGATTTTATTACGCTAGTAATAATGATTTACAACATGCAGAACAAGAAACTCTAATCACATCTTCTATTTATACAGGAGGAAATGGTGGTGGAATGTATATTACAAAGGAGAATTTATGGAAAGTAGCTATTTCTTATTCGGTAAGAAGACTAATAAGACCTTCTTGGCTAAACGATAGAGATCAATTTTTACAACCTACCCAAACCCTTACACAAGAGTTTAAAAGCGACTGCTTAGTATGGATGTTGTTTAATCGTTGTAATAGAACCGCAAGTGCCAACAATTTACAATGGAACGGCAAAACATGGAGCATAGTAAACCACTTCATCCCCTTTACCGAGGCAGAAGTAGGCAGCCCCGATAGGTTTGAAAGCGATTTTATGGTACAGTATATGGCAGATAAAATATTTTCATTAGAAGCAAAAAAAGTATTGGAAGAAGGTAAAAAATTATGGCAAGCTTATTTTGCCCATACTGATGTACATACCGTAAGAGATGAGCTAAAACTTAACCGGGCCGATGTAGGTTGGTATCAAATACGCAAAGCCCTACAAGCCCGTAATACTAGTGGCGATGTAGCCCCTGTAAGTTTTAAACCATTTGAAGAATCCTACAAAGCACTTACCGAAAAACTACAACCGATGGTATATGAGTTAGGATTTTTAAGGGTCTAATTTCCCCTCCTCCGGAGGGGTGTCCGCTAGGACGGGGTGGTCCTTTCCCCTCCCTCTTGAGGGGTGTCCGCCAGCACGGGGTGGTCCTTTCCCCTCCCTCTTGAGGGGTGTCCGCCAGGACGGGGTGGTCCTTTCCCCTTCCTCCGGAGGGGTGTCCGCCAGGACGGGGTGGTCCTTTCCCCTTCCTCCGGAGGGGTGTCCGCCAGGACGGGGTGGTCCTATTCTCCCCTACAAGACGAAGTCTCCCTCAATACCGAGGAAGTTAATTATAAAAATTACATGCAAACGAACATCAACATACTAACCAACATTAATAACACAGCTATAAAAAGAAACTTTGTAGAAAACCTTCCATATAACCCCACATTAAAAAAACTTGCAAAAGATAAACGCCAAGGGGGCATCTACGCAGAAGTACTATTCTGGCAACAAGTTCACAAAAGAAAATTTCACCAAATTGATTTTGATAGGCAGCGAATTATCGGAAATTATATAGTAGATTTTTACATCAAAACTTTAGGTTTAATAATTGAAATAGATGGTACAAGCCATGATAATAAACAAGTTTACGACAATACAAGAGAAGCTTATTTTATAAGCCTTGGGCTAAAAATTTATCGTGTTATGGATTGGGATGTAAAAAGACATATTGTAACCGTTATGTTGGGGCTAGAAGATTACATTATTAAGGAATATGGTTTGCAAAATAATTTCACCACCCCACCCGCCGCAGCGGGCACCCCTCTAAAGGAGGGGAATGTAAACACTTCACTTTAATAGCTTTTTTTACGCTTCACCAAAGAGTTTTGTCTGCTTAATAGGATGATTCCTTTCCCTCGCTTGGAGGGGTATCCGCCAGAACAGGCTGATTCTTTTCCCTTCCATCTAAGGTCTGTCCGTTTGATGGGTGGTCTCTTTCCCCTCCGAAGTGAAAGGTTGTTCAACAGGACAGGGTGGTTCTTTTCCTCCTTGCCTGAAGGGGTGTCCGAAAAAAGTGGTGGTTCTTTTCCCTTCCATGTAAAGCCTGTCTGTTTGACGGGGTGGTCTCTTTCCCCTCCAAAGTGAAAGGTTGTTCAAAAGAATAGGCTGGTTCTTTTCCCCTCCCTTGGAGGGGTGTCCGAAGGACGGGGTGGATATTTTTACCCAACGTAAAAAATTTTTTAATAATACCAACAAATTAATATTTACATTATCTTAAAAATTATTAAAAAAATACAATAGGTAATTTTACAACATCAAATTATCTTTATAATAGTATGACCAAAGCAGAATTATTAACCCAGTTTGATATTTTACGATCTGAATATATACAAGCCATTAACGATAAAGATGTATTGATAAATTGGGGAAAGCCACAACTAGAAGCCTTGTACAATACCCGTATAGGCATATATCAATGTGAGTTGTTGCAATTACAGCTACGAACAAAATCATTAAAAAGAAAAGTTGAAATGGTAAGGAGTATTATTGTACGAAATTTACCATTACATGTAGATGAAATAGAGTTACAAGTGGCTATGGAACTTGCTGAAGCTGAGCTTAGCATAATGAGCAAGCTTGCAGATATTGAAAAAAGTAAACAACTGCTTACTAACCTTGCCAGCCCTGCTCGTAGTGTTGAATTACGTAAATTATTTAGGCAATTAGCTAAGCAATTACACCCAGATGTAATTGGCGAATTAACGGATGAACAACAAAACTTATGGAACCTAGTAAAAGATGCTTACGATAATGGCGATGTAGAAAAACTAAAAGCGTTGCAGGTAGCTTATGAAAAAGAATTAATAAACAGCGAAACATTTATTGAGGCACTGTCAGTAACAGATATTGATCTAAAAAATGAAACATTAAAAGAAGGGATAAAATTATTACACAAAGAAATATTGGCAATAAAAAATGAGTTTCCATTTAATATAGAACACAAAATAAAAGATGAGGATTGGGTAATGGCAGAAATAGCAAAAATACAGGAGCAAACAAAATTACTGAGAAGTTTTGAAGGCGAATTAATTTTAGAATATGAAACATTAATAAACAATTATGGAGGCGCCAAACCAGAGCTTAATTAGTGTAAACCCAAGTTTGCTAGCAGCTTTAAGCTCAGGCAACATTAGCTTTAATATTTTACCAAAAGATATTTTGGTATTAGAAACAATAGTTGCAGGCACATCTTTTAAAAAATTAAAAGATATTGAACCTAAGCTTTCTACCATTGTAAAACTTGCTCTTGTAAGAGAAGCAGATAACAAATACGATGAATTTGCTGTTGCACTTGATTTTGAAAACAATAAAATTGGGTACATACCAAAAGAATGTAATGAAGTTATAGCAAGATTATTAGATGCTGGCAAAGCATTTTTTGCAACTATTACTGCTAAGGAATGGGAAGGTAACTGGTTAAGAATAGAAATAAAAGTGTATTTAAAAGATTAAAATTTTAAACTGAAAGTTTGTTAACTCTATCTTTAAATGAAATATTTGGGAGTATAAAAATATGTAAAGGCAATAAGCAAATAAAATAGTAAAAATAAAATGAAAAGGCATTGGTTTTAAAAAACATTTTTATAAAATAGCCATGCTGTAGTTTGGTTAGGACTTAACTCCATATTATATATTTGCAACAGTTTTAAATTTATATTATGAATGTGGTTTTTATTAACACAAAGTAAAATTTTTTAAAAAGAAAACATATTTGTAAAACATTTTTTCTTTAACAACCATTTGATAATAGTTTCTTATCAAATACATTTTTCTTATTTATGTGTAGTACATTAAAAATAGGAACTACCAAATTTTATTAGTCTAAAATTTTACAACAAACTAAAAAACCGAAGAAAATATCTCCGGTTTTTTTAAAGTAATTATAAAAATTTAATTTTTTGCACTTCTTTGTTGCCTCATGGCAGGCTCTACTTCATCTTTAAATTTTTTCATTTGAGCTTCGGTAAATATTGTTTGCAGTTTAGCATCTCTCTCTACAATTAATTTTGCTCTCAGTTCTTTAAGTTCTTCTCTATTAATTTGGCCAGCAGCTACCATATCATTCATTGCCTTTTCTTGAGCAGCATAAAAGTCAAAAAAAGGTGTGTACGCTTTAGCAGCTTGATCATTGCTAATAGATAAATCGGTTTGTAGCGTTAACAACATTTCTTTAGTACGTTGGTTAGCTGGTTTAGGTTGCAAGGAAGCATCTTGTGCAAAAACGCTAACGCTTAATAAAAGCATTATTGCAAGGTTTATAAAATATTTTTTTTTCATTTTTTGTATAATTTACTTGATTAAAAATGTTTCATTTTTTTGAATCTCCAGCAAATGGCTTAGTCATTATGCTAAAAAAACTTGTATCAAATATAATCAATTGTTCCTTTGTACAAAGGTTTCTTATATATTTTAAATGTTGTAGCATATTTGCCTCCATCATTTGCTGTGTATTGGCAGCTTTTATTGCAGCCTCTTGTATAGAGCTATCACTAAATCCCATTTTGCCAATAGCCTTTAGGTTAGCTTGTTTACTAACTTTTAAACTATCAAAAAAAGTTTTTGCTTCTTCTTTCCATACTGTCTTTATACTATCATATTTTGCTAATTGGGTATCATTAAAACGTACATCTTTTATTAAATAATTACGCATGGCATTTCTTCTATCATCTTGCTGTGGCTTTTTACCCCAAAAAAGCATGGTTAATGTAGCAATGTTTGATAATAGCAATAATGCTATTACAACTATAAAAATTTTATTTGAGTTTAGTTGTTCTTTCATTAGGGATTAATGTTTTCAGTGTCGTACATGCTTGTTATGTTAATTGCAAACTCATTGGTTGTAGTTGCTGTTTTTGATATAGCAAAATCTTGATCTGAGCTAGATGCATTAATAGTAAACAAAACCACATTTAATATTACTAATAATATTACAGCTGTAGCAGCTATGTAAGGCTTACAAATAAAAATTGCAATTTTACTCCAAATGTTTTTTTGTGTACGGTTATGTAATGCAGCAAAAATTCTTGTTGCTAAATAAGGGTTTGCATCTACAGTATTAATATCATCAATACTGTGTAATGTTTTTTCAATTTGATTTTGTATGTTGAAATTATTGTGCATAAGCTTTGTTACTTGTAATGCTGTTCGTAATAAGTTTGTAAATATGTTTTTAAATTGTTTTTAGCCCTCACCTGTAAAGACTCTGCTGCTTGTAATGAAATGTTTAAAATATTTGCCACTTCATTATTTGTAAGCAGATCTACTTTATGCAACACAAAAGCGGCACGTTGTTTATCAGGCAATTTTTTTATGGCTTTAAATAAAACAGCTGCTTCTTCTTTCTTATCTAATGCTATACCTGGGTGATGAAAATCTGCTGTGTTTAACATTTCTGTATCTCCAAAAACCCGTTTTAGCAATCCTCCCCTTTTTTGTCTTTTTTGCTGTTTTTCAAAATCTAAAGCACAGTTTACCGTTATTCTATACATCCAAGTTGTAAGTGCTGCCTCTTCTCTAAAGTTACTAATATTATCAAAAACTTTAATAAAAACCTCTTGAGTAATATCTTCTGCATCTGCTTCGTTTTGCACAATACCTAGGGCAATATTATACACCAAGTTTTTTTGAGCATTTACAAGTGTAGCAAAATTAAATTTGCTAGTAATTGTATGCTGTAGTACTGGTGTTTCCCCGGTCAAAAAATTTATTTTTATTATCCGTTAAAGATAATTAAAACATACCACCCGGCCTTTGCATACCACCTCTTTCTCTATCGCTATTACCATCTTGCTGTTTTGTTTGCACCTTTGCTTTGCCAAAGTTTTTTAAGTTATACGTAAATGTTAGCATAAAATATTGTTGTAAAACTTGGTATTGGGCATCTTCAATATATCTAGCATCTACAGTACGTACAATGCTTTGGTTTTGTTTTAATAAATCAAAAACAGAAAGTTTTAGTTCTCCTACTTTATTTTTCAAAAACTTTTTTCCAATGGCTGCATTCCATAAGCTATACTGCTGGTTAAAGCCTGCACTGAGGCCACTGTTGGCTTGATAACTAATATCATTTTGTACAAACCAACCAGTTTTGCTAAGTAAGTTTACTTGTAAACCCAACGCTTGGTTTACATAATTGTTATCGCTAGTGCTGTAGCCACTTGTGTTGTTAAAATTTGCTGCGTAAGAAATATTAAAATCTACAAACTCACTTATATTACTTGCCAAAACAAGCCCTGTATTGTACACATAGTTATTAGTAGTTATGGCAATATTATTTGTTAAACCGGGCAGTTTTGAATAGCTAAACCCTGCATTTAAATTAAGCACAGTTTTTAAACCTTTAAGCGGCATACTATAAGTAAAAAAGCTACGTAACGTATTGTAGCCATTTAAGTTTACTGGCTTTGAAAATTGAGATCCTTTTTGTAAGGTTATACCTTTTTGTATGGTAGAATCTTTTGTAGGAATGTAAGTAGCGTTGCTTATGTAATTATTAGCCGTTTGTAAAAATATATTTGCAAAAAAGCTTTTGCTTGTTTTGCTATTGGTGTAGCTATACCTAGATCCTAAAAACTGAGTGTATGATTGTTTTAATGCTGGGTTACCTGCACTTACCCTAAGTGGGTTTGTTAAGTTTACCACATCTTGTAATTGATTTACTGATGGAAAATTAGTACTAGCCCTATAAAAAACTCTAATGTTTGAAGTTGTAGAAAGTTTTTTACGCCACATTAAATTTGGCAAAATATTACTAAAATTTTGGTTTACAGTACTAACACTAGGAAAAGTTCTATCGCTTTCCAATACACTGTTTTGATAATTTACACCAACAGAAAACATTTCATCTTTATTGGGGTTGTACCGATATGATAAACCAGCATTATTGGTTGTAATGGTGTTATCAAACTTGTTGGAAAGTACGGTATCAAACATGCTGTATTTTTGGCCATCATAAGCAAAAGTTTGTTGGTTGGCTTTGTTTTTTTGTACTGATGGATTATAGTCAATTTGTATTTGTGCTTTTGTACTTAAAGGCTCTGTGTAGGCTATGCTACCACCAATGCTATATCCATTACTTGCATTATCATAAAATTGGTTTTGTAAAGAATCTGTAACTAACATGTTTTTAAAATAACGGTAACTTGCATCCGAATAACTTTCAGCATTGTTTTTGGTAAAATTTGTATTGAATCCTAAAGAAACAGATCTACCTTTTTTTGCAAAACTGTGGCGATACAAAATGTTATTTCTAATGTTATACCCATCTCTATTTGCCCTAGTTTTACTTAATGATGTATTGGCAGTGTCATACATGGCACCACCACCAGCCTTACCATAAGTAGAAATTAAATTAGAAAAGCCTGTGCTATTATTGCTTTGAAAGCTAATGCTAGGAATTATAAAAATGCTGTTGCTAGAGTCAATGTTATACTCTAAACGTAAGTTTATTCTGTGGTTTTTATTATTTGTGATACTGTTGCTTACCTGCCTTGAAAATAAACTTGTATCGGGCCTTAAAAAAGTTTCTGTATTTACTATAGAAGAGTTGGTGTTGTTGCTTTGGTTGTAAAAATAACTGCCTGCTAAGGTTACTTTTTTACCATATTGGTTACTGTAATTTATGCCAACAGCATTTGTTTTACTAATACCGCTAGCTTGGCCTACGTTAAAATCACCGCCACCACCACCTGGCCTGCCACCACCGCCACCACCTTGTTGGTTTCTGTTGCCTGCGCTGCTAGTAAGCCCTAGCAAATCCTGGCTTGCAAAGTTTTGTTGGTTTATGTTATTAAAGTTGCCTACTAAAGATATGCGGCTATTGTTTTTAAAAAAACTCACGTTTCCGCCAGCACTATACCTATCATTTGTACCTGCACCAGCATATACCCTACCAAAACGGCCATTTTTTAAGCCAGCTTTTGTAACTACGTTTATAGCTTTAGTGCTATTGCCATCATCAAAACCTGTAAGCCTGCTTTGATCACTAAGCCTATCAAAAACCTGTATTTTATCAACCACTTCTGATGGTAAATTTTTAAGTGCTGCGGAGGCATCATCACCAAAAAAGTCTTTACCATCAATAGTCACTTTTTTTACGGTTTCTCCTTGTGCTGTTACTGTACCATCTTTTGCTACGGTAATACCAGGCATTTTTTTAATAAGGTCTTCAGTAGTAGCATCGGGGTTTACCTTGTATTGGCTGGCACTAAATTGAGAAGTATCTCCCTTTACAACAACAGGGGGAGTTTTAGCTACAACCGTTACATTAGCTAAATCTTTATTTTGAATATCTAACCCAATAGCAGCAAGTGTTTTAACAGTATCTTTTACGGTTATAAACGTTATATATTCTTGGTAATTAAGGCTATTAATTTTTAGTATTAGGCTATCTGCAGCTACATTGTTAAAAACAAAACCACCATTTGCATCAGTTACTGTGGTAGAAACAATGCTGCTATCTAGCTGTTTTAGCAGAGAAACTGTAGCGGCTACAATTGGTTTGCTATTGGCATTATCAGCTATTTTGCCTACAACAGCACCATTTTGTGCAGTAGCAGCTAGGGTTAAAAAGAACCACGAACAGGTAATTAATAAAAATTGCTTCATAATATAGTATAAGTATTTGTTAGACGATACATGTACATATATACATTCGTTTAAAAAATGTATTTAAAATTGTTAAAATAGATTAACAGCATCAATGCCACAATTTTTCGTTATTTATAGCTTAATTTGCAAACTAAAAATTTTGTAAATTATGACCTATAATAAAATAGTATCGGTAACTGGTTTAAGTGGTTTGTATGAATTAGTATCATCAAAAGCTGATGGCGGTATAGTAAGATCATTGGAAGATAAAACTTCGAAATTTGTAAGTAATAGAGTTCACAGCTTTTCTCACCTAGAGAGTATAGAAATATTTACACAAAAAGATAACGTAAATCTGGTAGATGTTTTTTTAGCTATGCAAGCTAGCAAAGTGGCTATGCCCGATGCTAAAGCAGATACGAAAGCTATAAAAGCATATTTTGAAAAAGTGTACCCTGATATGGATTTTGAAAGAGTGTATGCTAGCGATATGAAGAAGATGGTAAAATGGTTTGATATTTTGCAAAAAGCTGCGGTTGAAATTAAGCTAACGGAGCATGCTGAGGGAGAAGAATTAACTGATGGAGAAGAAAAGCCAATGGTTGAGAAAAAACCTGCAGTTGCAAAAGCAGTTACACCAAAAGCGGCTGCCATTAAAAGTGGCCCGGCAAAAAAAATAAATACACCTAGAAAAATGGCTTAAGATCTACTCTAGCTAAATAAAGTTGTATAAATGTAAGAGCAAGCACCATAATTTTAATTGTGGTGCTTGTTTTTTTTGAAGAGAAAACGCAAACCGTTATATGCTAGAGTAAATAACCTAGCAATAAAGCTATAGATAATAACCACAAAATTTGTACATGTGACTTTAATAAGAATAAAAAAATTACACCCATGAATAAAATAATAATTTTAGTTACAGCTTCAATAGCAGCCTTTTCTGCTTGCAATAAAACTTACAATCAAAAACCTGTAACTCCTCTTACTGAAATTACTTATATAATGCCCGACGAGTGTGAATTACACGAGGGAACGTGGTTGCAATGGCCACACCAATATCAATACGGAGTTGCCTATCGTAATAGTTTAGACCAAACTTGGGTTGCAATGACAAAAGAGTTAGTAACAAGCGAAAGAGTACATATAATTGCTTACAACCAAACCGAAAAAAACAGAATTATAGCGTTGCTTAACACAACAAATATTGCTATAGCTAATGTAGATTTTAAAATTTATGAAACTGATGATGTTTGGGTTAGAGACAACGGTCCCATTTTTGCAAAAGATAAAGGCGGTAATTTGGTTGTACAAGATTGGGGATTTAATGGCTGGGGGCAAAAAAAAGATGATCAATCTGGCCTAGCTATTGCCTTTGCTAATTGTAATACAATACCAGCTAAAATTGCAACAGAAATAGGCAAAACTATAATTGATGTAAATGCTATAATGATAAACGAAGGCGGTAGTGTAGAAATAGATGGTAACGGCACCTTAATGGCTTGCAAAAGTTCAATACTTAACAATAACAGAAACCCAAACCTAACCCAAACCCATGCCGAAGCAATATTTACAAAATACTTAGGGGTTACAAACTTTATTTGGCTTAATGGGCAAGCAGGGCTCGACCTTACAGACCAACATATAGACGGGTTTGCTCGTTTTGGAAATGCAACAACTATAGTAACTATGGAGCAAAACGATTTATTAGATTATGACGTAAAACAAACAGACATTAATAAATTATTTTCGGCAAAAAACAAAAGTGGAGCAGCGTACACATTTTTAAAAGTGCCATTAACACAAAACAATGTTGTAACAACTAATGGCACAAACTTAGGCTACAAAGGCTCGTACGTAAATTATTACATAGCTAATAATAAAGTACTAGTGCCAAACTACAACGACCCCAATGATAACATAGCAAATGCAAAAATTCAAGCCCTTTACTCTACCAAAACAGTAGTAGGTATAGATGTTAGAAATTTATACGAAAACGGTGGAATGGTACATTGTGTAACGCAACAGCAACCGTTATAAATTTTTGTTTTATTGAGCCTAAATTAACCTCAAACTCATAAAAGGCTTTGCTAATTGTATTACTTTGCACCCAAATTTTTTAACCCACCCATGTACACAGCAAACATAAAAAAAACCTCACGAAATTTTTTACCTGTCAGTTTTGTAGTTACTGATTGGGCAGCCCTTGAGCCTTATTTTAAAACTTTATTAAATACTGAAATCAGTAACAAAATAGCACTGGAAAATTGGTTGCAAAACCTTAGTGAGCTAGAAGCAGCCGTAAGTGAAGATGCTTGCTGGAGGCAAATAAAAATGACCTGCGATAATGAAAATAAAGCCCTTGAAGATGCATTTAATTATTATTGTATGGAGCTTCAACCAAACATACAGCCCTACAGCGATGCTTTAAATAAAAAGCTGATGGCATCTCCTTTTTTAGCTGAGCTTGATGAGGAAACTTACCATACTTACATACGGGGTATTAAAAAAAACATTGAACTTTTTAGAGAAGAAAATATTCCCATACAAGCAGAAATTGCTGTACTACAGCAACAGTTTGGGCAAATTACGGGAGCTATGATGGTAAACATACAAGGGCAAGATTTTACCTTACAACAAGCAGCTAAATTTTTAGAAAACCCTGATAGATTAGTAAGAGAAGATGCCTATAGAAAAATACAAGATAGGCGCCTGCAAGACCAAGAAATACTAAACGACCTATATGATAAATTAATTGCATTAAGGCACAAAGAAGCTGTACAAGCCGGCTTTGAAAGCTATACTGAATACAGGTTTAAAGAGCTTGGCAGGTTTGATTACACAAAACAAGATTGTTTTAATTTTAGCCAAGCGGTAGAACTACATGTGCTGCCACTTGTAAATGAAATTTTTGCACAAAAAAAACAAAAGCTTGGTTTACAAAACTTACGACCATGGGATTTGGATGCTGAGCCAGCTGGCACAAAACCTTTAAAACCCTTTACAACAGGCGCTGAATTAATGCAAAAAACAATTAATTGCTTTACTAAGTTGAAGCCATTTTTTGGAGATTGTTTGCAACGTATGCAAACTATGCAACATGTAGATTTGGAGAGCCGTAAAGGAAAATCGCCAGGTGGGTATAATTGCCCATTGGCAGAAAGTGGGGCACCATTTATTTTTATGAATGCCGCTGGCCAAATGACTGATGTAACCACCATGGTACACGAAGGTGGCCATGCAGTACATTCGTTTTTGGCACACCCTTTACCCCTAACTGGGTTTAAAGAATACCCCATGGAAATTGCTGAAGTGGCCAGTATGGCTATGGAGTTGTTTAGTATGGATAATTGGGATAGTTTTTTTGAAAACGAAAATGATTTAAAAAGAGCAAAAGAGCACCAACTAGAAAGGGTAATTACAATTTTTCCTTGGATAGCCATCATTGATAGTTTTCAACATTGGGTATACCAAAACCCAACGCATACTCACCAAAAACGTACAGATGCTTGGGTAGATATTGTGGCTCAATTTACAGATAGTGTTGTTGATTATAGCGGTTTAGACCAATACAGAAACAATGCTTGGCAACGCCAATTGCATTTATTTGAAGTGCCTTTTTATTATATTGAATATGGCATTGCACAACTCGGCGCCATTGGTATGTGGATGCAGTTTAAAACAAACCCACAACAAGCGTTGGATAATTATTGTACAGCCCTTAGCCTTGGCGGCACTAAAACATTGCCTGAATTATATAAAGCCGCTGGTTTGGAGTTTGATTTTAGCCCAACAAAAATTAAGTTGTTGATGGAGTTTGTACAACAAGAAATGAATAAAAACTAATTATCAACCCCAAACAATAATTACAACCTTAAAACCAGTTAATATGTCAATGATTTTCCCCGATTTTTTTGAAACCAATAATTATTTTATAGATGAAAAAGTAGGCTTTTTTAAATTTACTAACGCCTACAAAGTGTACGATGATACTGGCTTACCTATTGGCCTAATACAACAAAAACTTACGGCTGGCCAAAAGGTATTACGCCTTTTACTTAACAAAAAAATGCTACCCTTTACGTTAGAAATTACTGACTTAAATGGAGATGTGTTGGTAACCATAAAACGAGGGTGGACCTTCTTTTTATCAACCATTACATTACAAGATAAAATGGGGGTTGATTTTGCAAAAATTAAGCAAAAATTTAAGTTTATAAAACCTGAGTTTAATATTTTAGATCAAAATGAACAGGCCATAGCTAAAATAACGGGAGATTGGAAGGGCTGGAATTTTGCAATTACAAATGAATCACAACAACAACTTGGCACAATTTCAAAAAAATGGAATGGTTTGTTAAAAGAAGCCTTTACTACCGCCGATAAATATGTAGTAACCATTGAGCCAGAAGTAGCAGAAGATGTAAAAAAAATGGCTATTGTGAGTTGTGCAATAACAATAGATATGGTGCTGAAGGAGAGTAAATAAAAAAGGATTTAATATGTACAAAAAAGAGGCTGTTTCAATTTTATGGAACAGCCTCTTTTTTATTAAAATTTCGTTTCCAAGTATAATGGCAACATAGCCCTCCAGGTAGGCCAATCATGTTTCCATTCTTTACCCCAAATAGAGGCATCGTGTTGTATGCCTTTGTTATGTAATATTTCTGATATTTTTGCTGTTGCTGATGGGTCTTCATAGTCTCCGCCGCCAGTAAGTATATGAATGTGTTGGCTTTTGCGAATGTTGTTTAAATACCACTCATCAGTTAGGTTTGGAATGTAGTGTGCAGGAGAATTAAAATACACTTGCTCATCCCAATAACCATCGGTATATTCAGTTAGGTCATACACACCACTCATGGCAATTACTCCATCAATTAAATCGGGCCTTTTTAAAAATAAATTTAAACTGTGTAGTGCCCCAAATGATGCTCCGGCAACAATTATCGGTGTATCTGCAGATGTGTTTGTTTTAATAAAAGGTATTACCTCATTGTAGATATAATTATTAAATTGATTTTGGCGGATGGCTTTATGTGCACCTTCCATCTCTTTATTTAACCAGCTTTCGTTATTAATACTATTTACTGAAAATATTCGAACCTTGCCTGCATCTATATACGGTGCTAGGGTTTCCATTAATTGAAAACGCTCATATTCTAAATAATCGGCAGCGGCGGTAGGCACTAGCAATAAAGCAAAACCATAATGGCCGTACGAAACAATTGGCATGTCTTGTTGCAGGGCAGGACTAAACCACGAAGCGGTATCTTTTATCATATAATTGATTTTAAAAACTTAAAGAAACAATTTTTTACTGAAAAATGTATAATACCGGCAAATTAATTTGATTCGATTTATAAAATTCGTTTAAAAAACAGCATGGGATTATTCAAAACGCTTATCTATCTAATTTTCAGTAATACAAGTGTAATAGCGTACAACAAGGGTACATAAAATATTAAATAAGTATTAAGTATTGTGTAAGTTTTTGATCTGTATTACCTGCTACTCAATTTACTCTAAAACCCCTTCTGTAATTTCCATCCACAACTCTCTGTAACAACGGGCAGCATCGCCGCTACGGGCAAATTCCTCAATAGGTTGTTTGTAAATGCCCATCTTTTCTACATCAGATAAATAAGGAATGTAGTTGCCAAAAAAACGTTTGTCTTTAAATAACTGTTCCATTATTTCGTGGTGCATATTTTTACGTAAATCCGTCATGGTAAAAAAGCACATTAATTTTGCAGGATCTATTTCTTTTTCTTTAAAGTAATCTTTTACCATATTGTACGTACGTACAGATAAGGTTGTAGGTATTACCGGCATTAGCACAATATCTGAGGCACTAAAAATATTTTCGCTTAGGGCACTAAAGCCCGGCGGACAATCAATAAAAACAAAATCATACTCTCCATTAAACTGCTTTAAAATACTCTTTAATCTGTTTTTATTACCCTTCATTTCATCTAGCATTATATCAAAACTTTTAGCTGAATTATCTGCAGGTATGATATCCAAATTTTCATAATCAGTTGATAATACTATATTTTCTAAATCAGCATCCTTACTTATCATTTTCTTTATACCCGGGTGTGCTTTTGGCTTTGCTTTAAAATAAAAGGAGGTTGCACCTTGAGGGTCAATATCCCACAATAAGGTTTTGTACCCTTCCTTAGCTGCTAAATATGAAAAATTTACACAGCTAGCTGTTTTGCCAACCCCACCTTTTAAATTGTATAATGCAATTACTATCATGATAAATGTTTTAAAGTATGAATATAACAATTTAGTTATAAATCGAAAAATACAACAATTTTGTACCAACCTAATTTTTGGTTTTTTTTTAGATACAATTTCAAATCTATCAAACTATTTAAATCTGTGATCAAATAAAACAGCGTTGACCAATTTTGCTTAATTAGAAATTAATGCCACTATTTGTTTATAAAAAAGACAATAGCCGATGCAAAAAATAAAATCAAATTGGTATAATACCAAACTATAATACTTTTGCAAAAAAAACTATAGCACCACTACTTCTCATAACGCCACCATTTACCCAGCTTAATACACCCTACCCTGCCACTGCTTATATAAAAGGGTTTTTAAATACCAAGGGTATTGCTTCATTTCAAGCCGATTTAGGAATTGAAGTAATTGTAGCATTATTTAGTAGAGCAGGCCTTACACATTTGTTTGCTACCATACAGCAGCAAAATAAAGTTCATACTGCTAATGCACAAAAAATGATTGCCTTACAACAGCACTATATAAACACTGTAGATGCTGTAGTTGCTTTTCTGCAAGATAAAAACCCAACCCTTGCACACAGTATTTGTAAGAGAGATTTTTTGCCTGAGGCTAGCCGTTTTACACAAACTGATGATGTGGCTATTGCTTTTGGCACAATGGGTATTCAAGATAAAGCCAAGTACATAGCCACTATGTATTTAGAAGATATATCAGATCTAATAAAAGAAACAGTAGATACTCATTTTGGCTTTAGTAGGTATGCAGAAAAGCTAGGCAGATCTGCCAATAGTTTTGACGAATTGTACAGCAATTTACAAAAGCCTTTTACTTTTATTGATAAGATGTTAATAGAAGTTTTAGAACAAAGCTTACAAAAAATTAGCCCAGGTATTGTTACTATTTCAGTGCCATTTCCAGGAAATTTATATGCATCATTACGTTGTGGCCAATTTATTAAAAAAAATTACCCTCACATAAAAGTTATAATGGGCGGAGGTTTTGCTAATACTGAATTGCGTAGCTTAACTGATTTACGAGTGTTTGAATTTTATGATTTTATAACGCTAGATGATGGAGAAGCACCCATAGAAAATTTAATTGCATATATAACTAAAAACAAAACGATAGATGAGCTAAAACGTACATTTTTGCTGCAAGATGGTGCTGTGCAATACATAAACAATACTGTTGTAAAAGATTACAGGCAAGGGGCTGTAGGCACGCCAGATTATAGCGATTTGTTGTTAGATAAATATATTTCTGCCATAGAAATAGTAAACCCCATGCACAGAATGTGGAGCGATGGCCGTTGGAATAAACTAACCATGGCACATGGCTGTTATTGGGGCAAATGTACTTTTTGTGATGTATCGTTAGATTATATTAAACGGTATGAACCTGTTGCGGCAACTACAATTTGCGACAGAATGGAGGAGATTATACAACAAACCGGGCAAAATGGTTTTCACTTTGTAGATGAGGCTGCACCCCCAGCTTTAATGAAAGCCCTAGCATTAGAAATTATTAAAAGAAATATGGTTGTAACCTGGTGGACCAACGTACGTTTTGAAAAAAGTTTTACCAGAGATTTGTGTTTACTCCTAAGTGCATCTGGCTGTATTGCAGTATCAGGTGGGCTTGAAGTAGCATCGGATAGGCTATTAAAATTAATTGATAAAGGCATTACAGTAGCACAAGTAGCCAAGGTAAACAGAAATTTTACTCAAGCTGGCATAATGGTACATGCCTACCTTATGTATGGCTTCCCTACACAAACCGATCAAGAAACTATTGACTCCCTAGAAATGGTTAGGCAATTATTTAATACAGCAGTTTTACAATCTGCTTTTTGGCATCGCTTTGCACTAACAGCCCACAGCCCTGTGGGCCTTAACCCAACTGCCTTTGCTATAACAAAACATACAGAAACACTAGGCAGCTTTGCTAATAACGATATTGAGTATGATGATGAAACTGGCGGCGACCATGATAGCTTTAGTTTTGGGCTAAAAAAATCGTTGTTTAATTACATGCACAATATTGGGCTAGATGAACCTCTGCAAAAATGGTTTGAGCATAAAGTTCCTAAAACAAAAGTGCCACCATTATTTATACAACAAGCACTAAATGAACCTGAGCTACAAAACATGCAACCTAATGCTAAAGTTATTTTTTTAGGAAACATACCTGCGGTAGAATATGTTACACAAAGTAAGAAAGGCTACAGTAGAGAAATGGCTAACTTAACCTTTACCAATAAGCGTACTACACAACAAATAACTATACCAAAAGCACAAGCAGATTGGTTGTTACAATTGCTACCACAAATACAAATATCGCAATACAGTAACCATACATTACAACAAATAAAAATGGCATACGAAGCCCATGGCCTTGAAGATTTTGAAATGTTTTGGGATGCAAAGCCAATGAATACACTGTATGGCTCAGGGGTGTTGCTGTTGTAAGCGTTTAATACTAATTTTGAATTATGCTATATAAAGACTACATCTTTTAAAGATATGCCCTCTTTAATAATAAATTAATTCTAGTTTTTTGTTAAATATAAATCAGTTGTAACCATTCATTCCAAAAGTATTTTAATGTTTAATCTAGTGTAGTGCCAAAGCCTGGTCTCCTACCAACCGATCTAAATTTAAAAATTCTCTTGTAGGAGTTTAAGTATGTGCTTGTAAAAATTAAAAAAAATACAAAAATTATATACTAACTAAATAGGTACAAATTGGTTTACTTTTCCAATTCCATATTAGCTAGCTCATACACTTGCTTTTGCTTACGGTTATACCACCACTTTGGCACAGTTTTTTTCATTAGGGTATCAATATTTCTCATACCAAAAAGTTTCCATAAACCACCAAGCTTACCGCCAAGGTTGCTTTGCATAGCCCGTAGGCTCATTGCAAAGCCGCTTTCAATGTACTCCATGTGGTGCCAAAAACCAGCAGGCATAAACAACGTATCGCCATGCTCTAAAATAATTTCATAACCTTTTGCTTTTTTTACTGCAGGAAAATTTTCATAATCAAAATTACCAGAGCTGTAGCCAGCATAATTTGCCATACTTAGTACTTCCCAAGGTTTGCGATACAATTTATATTGCTCCTCATGTGGAAAAAGCAACACTCTTTTTTTGCCAACAAATTGTGTGTGCAAAATATGGCTCATGTCAATATCAAAATGCATGTGGGTAATAGCACCTTCGCCACCAACAAATAACATGGGATATTTTTTTACATAACCTTTCATAAGCTCATCGGGCCAGGTAAAATCTTTTACAATAGATGGGGCATGTTGAAAAATATTAAATAAAAATATTCTCAAATCTAAAGGGCCGGCTTTTACTTTTTGTAAATAATCGCCAAACTTCATGTAAGCATCAGCAGTATTTATAGGAGTATATGAGTCGCTTTTTACATTATTATATACGCCTACATCTGCATGGCCTACTACATCAATAAAATAATCCCAGCCCCATTTGTTATAAGCAGGCCATTGCTTTGCAAGGCCCTTTATAACCACAGGTACATTGTTATTGTAATATTTATTTTTAAAATCTGCGGCAGAAATGGTCTCTACCGTATCAATAGGTTTTAATTGCATATGAATCTATTATATTGCAAAATTAATCATTTTTTAAAGATTGTTCTATATGCATTACATGGCAGCTTTTTTTGTATTAAGTAAGCACAAATCTTTAACATTGTAATATTTATATTTGTTATAAAACATAATATGGCTTTCTACTCATTTAACAACATTACGCCTGTAATGCACCCCTCAAGTTTTGTGCACCCACAAGCAAGCGTTATAGGCCATGTTGTAATAGGTAAAAACTGTTACATAGGGCCAAGTGCAGTTTTACGTGGCGATTGGGGTAAAATTGTTATGGAAGATGGTTGTAATGTGCAGGAAAACTGTACGGTACACATGTTTCCTGGTGTTACGGTATTGCTGCAAGAAGGGGCACATATTGGGCATGGCGCCATAATACATGGCGCTACTATTGGTAAAAATTGTTTAGTAGGTATGAATGCAGTGTTGATGGATAATGTGGTACTTGGTAATGAGTGTATTGTAGGGGCGCTTACATTTATAAAAGCAGGAGAAGTTTTTGAACCCAGAAGTTTGATAGTGGGCAACCCTGCAAAAATAATTAAGCAAGTATCCAATGAAATGATTCTGTGGAAAAC
>JANMAV010000112.1:0-4977 GCA_031360055.1 Ferruginibacter sp. | reverse complement strand
CCACTCAAATCTATTTGTGCTTGTGGTATAGGAAACACTTCGTGCTTACCATCTACAAATGGTTTGCCTAATGCCCTTAGTACCATGCCTGCCCGGCCTTGGCGTACAAGGTCTAAAAACCTATCTTCTTCCATGGCTAATTCTACTCTTCTTTCCTTCCATACATTGGCTTGGCTTAAGGTTGTAGCTGGTAAATTAGCCCTGCTACGTACTGCATTTAGTTTTACAGCACCATCTGCATTACCTAGCATGGCGGCAGCTTCTGCATACATTAACAACACTTCTGCATATCTCATTAAGCGTATATTTTTGGGTTTAGTATCTTTATTGTTGCTTAATTGTGGGCTCTCTGCTAGGCCACTATGATAAGGTTTGTAGCTATACCTATCGTTTTCTACACTATCTTTTGTTGGTATTCTAAACCCATCCCATAATATAGTACCAGGGCTATTGCCGGCTAAGGT
Source organism: Ferruginibacter sp. (assembly GCA_031360055.1). Lineage (GTDB taxonomy): Bacteria > Bacteroidota > Bacteroidia > Chitinophagales > Chitinophagaceae > Ferruginibacter. The sequence continues at coordinate 4,513 of JANMAV010000112.1, read as the reverse complement.
TGGTTGCACAAAAATAATGGTTGCATTTTTACGGGTATCTCCTGCTTCGTATGCTCCTGCTAAATCTGCACTTGGGGTATTTAATCCAAAACCTAAATCGTTCCAGCCACCACGAGACCTAGCTCCTTGGCCATTGCTATACAATGGACTCACTGCATTTTCACCAACATTAATGCCTGTTTGTACTTCAAAAATAGATTCTGTGTTATTTGTACCACCTTGGCCATTAACCGCTTTCTCTCTAAATATAAAGTTGTAGTTAGGTACTAAACTGTACTTGCCTGAAGTAATTATAGCGTTAGTAATATCAAATACTTTTTGCCAGTTGCGTTGATACAAATATGCTTTTGCAAGATATGCCTGTGCTGCACCTTTGTTTGCTCTTCCTATTTGGGTATTGGGGTCACCAACTAAGGGTAAATTATCGGCAGCAAATTGAAAATCTGCCAATACCTCAGTATAAATTTCAGCTGCTGTAGCACGAGTATTTAGTGCATTACTATTACCTTCTGAAGGTAGCGGAACAGATACTATTTTAGGCACTCCACCAAAAAAACGTACTAAATTAAAATAGTATAAACCTCTAATAAATCTTGCTTCTCCCAATAAACGATTTTTTACAGAGGTTTCTAAGCTTCCTTTGTTTAGTACATCTATTGCTTTATTTGCATTTACGATGCCGCTGTAATGACCCACCCAAATATTGTTGAAAATAAAAATGTTTGGATCACTAGTAAAATTATCTATTTTGCCTAGGTCTCCAAAATCTCCAGGTGTACTTCCCTTGTCTGCATCATCGCTTGCTACATCATTGGCTACAACCCATAAAAAACCAACGGTTGTTTTATCAAACCCTCCAAAATAAAGTGAGTTGTATACACCACCAACTAATTTTGAAGCTGCATCAGGGTCTTTAAGTGCAAGCGTTTCGGTTGTTTGCCCTTGAGGATCTACATCTAAATAATCTTTTTTACAACCAACAAATGCAGTTGCTAAAAAGGTAGAAAATAATAGTATTTTATATTTATTTATCATTGTAAAAATGTTAATGGTTATAAATTAAAAGCCAAGGTTTATCCCTAATGCAAAAGTTCTTGTTGTAGGATAAATAGATTGCTCAATACCTGCTGCTAGTGTACCGCCAGTATTAATTTCTGGCGTAAAGCCACTGTAGTTGGTTATAGTTGCTAAATTTTGTACTGTAAAATAAGCTCTCAAGCTTTGTGCTTTAATTTTAGTGAGCATTGTAGCCGGTACTGTAAAACCAACTGTTAAATTATTAATTCTGAAAAAATCTCCTTTTTCTAAAAAATAGGTTGATGCTGGTAATTCTTCTAAGGTGGCTCTTGGTATGCCGGTGTTGGTGTTATTTGGAGTCCACCTGCCGTTGGCTACTTTAGTTTCTATATTATCTCTTGAGTCGCCCCTTGCAGCTTTTTTACCATTGTATATTTTGCCACCACCAGTACCGTAACCACCAACTGATAAATCAAAACATTTATAACTTGTACCAGCGTTTAAACCGTATGTATATTTTGGCTGGTAGGAGCCTTGATATTGCCTATCATTGGCATCTATTTTTTTATCACCATTTGCATCTCTGTAAATTAAATCTCCAGGTTTAGCATTAGGTTGGTTAGATGCTAATACTTCAGTTTCATTTTGAAAAATGCCTATTGCTTCAAGTAAATAGAAACTACCTATTGGTTGGCCATTACTTGATAATGTAGTGGTACCTTGGCCACCAACTCCACCATCAGGTATTGCTTGGCCTCCGTTAAGTTTATTTATTCTATTTTTATTAAAAGCAATGTTACCAGAAATGTTGTACTTAATATCTTTAGTAACATTATCAGCCCAATTTAAACCAAGCTCTACCCCTTTATTTGTAAAGGTTGCAGCATTAGTAATATATTCATCATCTCCTAATACGGCTGGTATTTTCACCCTTACTAATGCATCTTCTGTTTTTCTATCGTACACATCTACAGTACCATTTAATCTATTTTTTAGTAGTGCAAAATCTAACCCAAAATTATATTCTCTGGTAATTTCCCAACGTATTTGTGGGTCAATAACTTGATCCAGCGTAAAGTTTGTAACCTCTACACCATTAAAAAAATAAACTCTTGGTGTGGCTAAAGAAACATAGCTATTGCTAGGTATACCATCATTACCAACCATACCATAACTAGCCCTTAGTTTTACATTATTAAATATTTTTTGGTTACTCATAAAGTCTTCGCTAGTTACAGCCCATGCTGCACCAACTGATGGAAAAAAGCCCCAACGATTAGCTTTTGGTAATCTAGATGTACCATCGTAACGACCTGTAGCGGTTAAAAAATATTTATCTTTATAACTATAATTTAATCGTGATAAATAAGAGTTACGAGTTGACTTATCTCCACTATTAAAATTTGGAGTACCAATATTTGTACCTGCATTTAAGTACCATTGGTTTCTATCTTCAGGCACATCAAACCTTGAGCCGCCAATATCATTGCTTTTAATTTGCTCAGCTGTTGTACCTACTAATAAGTTTATAGTATTATCACCAAACTTTTTGTTTATGGTAGCCGTATTATCCCATACATACCTATTGCCTTGGCTTTCAGATACACCTAAGCTACTACGAGTTCTTAATTGATTACTGCCTGATGTTAGGAATACATTATCAGGCCCATCATTTAAATATTTGTAAGCATAACTTACACTTCTAAAATTATTTTTATCAATACCAAAACTAGTTCTTAATGTTAACCATTTTATTGGTTTTAATTCAGCCACAATATTGCCTTGAAAACGATCTCCTTTGCCGGTATTATCATTTTTATCTTGATCTAATAATGGATTGCCTACATTATTAGATAAAGATGTATTACCATACTTACCATCTTTAAAAGCGGTAACATACGGGGCTGCTCTGTAAGCAATATTAAATGCTCCCAAATCAACATTTCTTACATCTGACCTGCTATAGGAAATAAGTGTTGAAATTTTAAAATTGTTAGCAATTTTGTAATCATTATTATTACGAATTGTAAAACGCTTAAAGTTATTGGTACGAATAATTCCTTCATCTGAAAGGTAACCAGCACTTAAAAAATAATTTATTTTATCGGTACCGCTAGATAGGGAGATGTTGTGATTTTGGAAAAAGCCACGTTTTAAAATTTCACTGTACCAGTCTGTATTACTTCCATTTAGTAATTGTGCTTGTGTAACTATGCTATCACCATTGCCATAATAAACATTGGCCTCATTTACATAATTGGCATATTGCTTAGCACCAGCCATATCTACCAAGTTGGTAGCTTCCTTAAAACCTACTGTAGCATCGTAGCTAATAACTAACCTACCAGGTTTGCCTTTTTTAGTTGTAATTAGTACTACACCATTAGCTGCTCTCATACCATAAATTGCAGTAGCAGATGCATCTTTTAGTACTTCTAAGCTAGTAATATCGGCTGAGTTTATGTTACGAATATCATCATTAATAACACCATCTACAACATACAAAGGGTTAGCCCCTGCAAGCATGGTACCTGTACCTCTTATACGTATAACGGGAAGGGCATTAGGGTCGCCGCTGCTTATTACTTGTACGCCAGCTACTTTACCTTGCACGGCTTGTGTGGCAGTAAGCACAGGTTGCTTTGTAAGCTCAGCACCAGTTACACTTGCCACAGCTCCTGTTAAATCTTTCTTGCGTTGTGTGCCGTAGCCTACCACTATTACCTCGTCATTTAATTTGGTTACACTTTGTAAAGTTATGGTTAGGTTAGTTTTACCAGCTACACTTACTTCGGTGCTATTATACCCTATTGATGTTATAACTAATACAGCATTATCCGGCACGGTTAAGTTAAAGCTTCCATCAGCTGCTGTTGCAGTACCAATTGTACCAGCTTTTACTTTAACTGATGCTCCTTGTAGGGGTTTTCCATTTTCATCTACCACGGTACCAGATATTTGTATATCTGTGAAGGAAAAAGGCTTTATATTTTTGCTGCTATTAAAAGGTAGCCCGTTTGCATTGCTTTGAAAGACAAATGAAATCAATAACAAAAAAGTTAGAAATTTGTACATACAATACCTTTTCATGTGTATTAGATGTTGTTTTTGAAAGAGCGTTATTTTTGTCATAAAAATTATTGTTTAATGATTTAAGGTATTGTTTTTTGTATTTGGCTTTATAAAATCGTTAACAATTTAATTCATTTTCATGTTTAAACAATAATTTTATGCAAACGATTGCAATTTATTTATGCACATTTTTAAGTACCTTATTTACTAAAATATAGTATGAAACATCATTTTATAATATTTTTATAGAAAAGTGTTTATAATAGTATTTTGGTGGTAAGTAGAAAACATTGAAAATTTTTTATAAAGAAGTATTTTTATTATGAAATTACCTACTTTTGCAATCCATTAAAATGAGCAATCGTTTTAATAAAATAAACTTTCTGTAAAAAGAAAGGGCCTATAGCTCAGTTGGTTAGAGCAC
>JANMAV010000103.1:0-7671 GCA_031360055.1 Ferruginibacter sp. | reverse complement strand
CCATTACAAAAGTTACCGCTCGTAAAAAGAAAAGTTATATAAAAGTTATTTTATGTAAAATATCTTTTAAGAGAGCAGCACATAGACGAATTGGTATGTCATATTTAAAATAATTTTTATGAAAATAGGTTTATTTATTTGTACGATTATATTTTTTGTTAGTTGTAAGAAAAATAACGCTTCAACAAATAATTGTGATGAAAATGCACCAACACAGAGAGTTATAGTAAATAAAAAGGCTACTATTACACTATTAAATGGCGAATATTTTATTGTGGAAGAAAATACAATAGATACTAAATTAAGCCCATGCAACTTACCTTTGGCTTTTAAAAATCCTGGCCTAAATGTTATTGTAAGTGGTAGTGTAAAGCAAGGTATAAGCAGTATTAGCCCTTGTTGCACAAATGCTTTTATTATTAGTAATATTTATTTTTAGTGGATTACGTTTTGTAAATTTTATTTAAACTAAAATTTAGTTGTGTATCGATAATTTGTAATTAAGGATTCAGTCTAAACTTCTAAACCCCTAAACCGCAGCACTATAGCATTAAGAGATTTATTAAATACTAAACATTTAAAATGTACTGCAAACCCTTTTTAAAATTACGCCCTACTTCTTTTTTTGCCCTCTAGTTTTTGGCCTACCATATTTTTTCATCATTCTATCTTTTCTACTCACAATAAAATTTACCTTTTGGTTTTTAGCCGATTTTTCGTGAAACGCAGGCCCTGCCTCTTCTTTTTTTGGCAACCTTACTTGGTACGTTTTCATGTACACTTTTGGTATTTCATCTTCTATTAATACGTCAGATATTTCAACCGCTGTTGGTATATTAACTATGGGCACTTTATACTGCATTAAATTTTCAATGCTGCTTAGCAAGGGTAGCTCAGTAGCCGTAGTAAATGTTATTGAAATACCGTTTTTATCTGCACGACCTGTTCTACCAATCCTATGCATATAATTTTCAGGTACGGCTGCTGTGTCAAAATTTATTACATGGCTTACCTCACTAATATCAATACCCCTGGCTACAATATCAGTAGCTATAATAAATTTATATACTCCTGCTTGAAATTGATTTACAGTATTAAAACGATGGTTTTGTTCTTTATTAGAGTGTATTACTCCCATTATGCCTTCGTAAAGTGGCAACAGTTTTTCGTACAACTCATCAGCCAATTTTTTGGTAGCTACAAATATGAGCAGCTTTGTTATACTTTCATTATTAGATAGTAAATACGTAAGCAAATTTACTTTTGTATTAAAGTTAGGTACATGGTAAACGGTTTGCTCTATGTTTTGTAATGGAGTGCCAGTTGGTGCCGCTTCTACCCTTACTGGGTTATTAAAATAGGTATCAATCAGCAACTCCACATCTGGCGTTATGGTGGCTGAAAAAAGTAGGTTTTGTCTTTTTTCTGGTAATAAATCTAATATGTTTTTTAGTTGTGTTCTAAAGCCGAGGTTCAGCATTTCATCTACCTCATCTATAACCAAATGTTTTATGGCCTTTGTTTTAAATGCACCGTTTAAGGCAAGGTCGTACAGCCTACCGGGGGTTGCCACAAGCACATCTACACCTTTACTAAGTTCCAAAGTTTGTGTATTAATATTTACACCGCCATATACACCTACAGCTACTACACTTGTGTATTTACTTAAGTTTTGAACAGCCAATACTACTTGTGCTACAAGCTCTCTTGTAGGTACTACTATTAAAATTTGTGGGTTATTATCTTTGCTAAATTTCCATAATTTAAGGCAGGGTAAAAGGTAGGCAAAAGTTTTGCCGGTTCCGGTTTGGGCAATACCACATACATCTCTGCCGGATAATGCAATGGGGAAAACTCTTTGTTGTATTGTGGTGGGGTAGCAATAGTCCATATCGGCTAATGCATTTTGTAGGGCTGTGTTTAGGTTTAAATCAGTAAAAGTCATAAAGGTAAATATAACCAAAGGTAGTTTTAATAAAATGGTTGATAACAGTACAATTTATTATCATTATTTTCTATGCTTTGTTCTTGGCTTCACAAACCAAATCTTATAACTACTTTCTACCATCTGCCCACAACAGTTTTTCGTTAGTTTTATTGGCATCAAAGTCTTTAAACTTTCCATCTCCACGGCCTGTAAAACCACCATCGGGGTGGCCCATCATGTTGCAATTGCTATCATACAAATCGCTAAACATATCGCAACATACGGCTGGCACATAATACACTGTTTTATTTTGGTAAGTAAAGCTGTATATTTTTGAAGGTGGATTAGTTACCGGTGCTGCTTTCATGGTTGCTACCAATTTTGCAACACAAGCTGGCAAGCTGTTTTCTGGAAATGTTTTTACAACGGGTTTTGAAATTACTGTATCCTTTTTAGGGGTTACAGTTGTAGGAGCTGGGGTATTATTTTTGGTTGATTTACAAGCTGCAAAGGCAAATGTTAGGAGGAAGAAAATGGATGCTTTCATAATTATATTATTATTTTGTTGTTGCTAATGTGCTAAACAAATATTTAGCCACAAATGGGTAACTAAAACCAATGCTAAAAAATGATATTATTTGGTATTGGTGTTTCCAAGGTTCAAAATAATATGCTGCTAAACGCAGGTTTGATGCTATTTGCATTGCACCCATACTAAAGAACCCAAGTATAATTGCTGTAAAAAGTAAATTTACTTTTTTTAGAGCTTTGATGTGTACTAGACAAAAAATTAGCCAAAAACCTGATATTATTTGTAAAATAAAAATGCAAATTGTGTAGTAAAATATATATGAAATGAAGTGCCTTGAGTCATCAAGTATATCAAAAAAATATTTACCCAATATTGTTAGTACTAAGGCACAAATACTGCTAACTATAAGTAGAATTAAAACGCCTACTAAAATTTTTAATACAATGTATTTGAGCTTGTAAGCCAACAAAATTATATTATTAGCGATTTAATTAAATAAAACAACTTTAAAAGTTGCCAAAAGATATACCCTTCAATGGAGCGTCGCCACTAAAGCTTCAAAAAGGGTATTAGCCGATTTACAATAAAATACACTTTAGTTAATATTAAAAAAGCCTAAAGAGCAGTTTCACAGGTAGCAACCTGCTTTAACTCTATAGGCTTATTTATACCCCCCTACTTCACATCAAAATCAACCACCACCACATCTGTTACAGGGTGGCTTTGGCAGGTTAGTATAAAACCATTAGCTACCTCATCAGCTTCTAGTGCATAGTTTACATCCATACTTACTTGGCCTTGTACAAGCTTTGCCCTGCATGTGCAACACACACCACCTTTGCAAGCGTAAGGTAAATCTGCACCTTGTGCAAGGGCAGCATCTAAAATGTTATTGCTTTTGTATGCTAAGTTAAAATTAAATTCCCTTCCATCTACCTTTATAGTAATGTTACTTTTAGGTTGTGTATCATCAACATCTGCTACTGCAATAAATTTTTTATTGGAATTGGTGCTGGTAAACAATTCAAAATGTATAGTTTGCTTAGGCATACCTTCATTTTCTAAAAATTGTGCAGCAGTAAAAATCATTTCTTCTGGCCCACAAATATAGGCATCGGTAAAATTTTTAAAATCTAGTTGGTTACCCAAATTTTCGAGCTTTTGTGCATCTATTCTTCCAAAATTAATATCAGCATCTGTACGTTCTCTACTTAAAATGTTTATGCAATTAAAGCGTTGTATGTATTTGTTTTTTAGTGCTTCTATTTCTTCAAAAAATATTATACTTGCTCTACTCTTGTTGCTATATATTAGCGTAAAACTGCTGTTTGGTTGTGTTTTAAGTGTATGTTTTATAATAGCAATAATTGGCGTAATACCACTGCCTGCTGCAATTGCTAAAAATTTCCCTTCATTATTTTTAGCAGTAAATTTTCCAGTTGGGGGTAGTACATCTAGCATTTCTCCTACTGTCAACTCATCGTTAGCAAAACTACTAAAAAGCCCACCAGTAGTTTTTTTTATGGCAACCTTTAGCTCTTGTTCATAAGGGGCATTGCATATAGAATAGCTTCGGCGTACCTCATCGCCATTTATAACTTTTTTTAGGGTAATATTTTGCCCTTCTTTATATGTAAATATTTCTTGTAGGTTATCTGGTACTGTAAAACTTACTGATACACAGTCCGCAGTTTCTTTTGTTATTGCTTTTACCTGTAATTGATGAAAATGAGAAGCCATATTATTGTTTAATGCCGTAAAGTAAATGTTGTATGAGTGTATCTTCTAGCTGCTCTATAGTAAATTCATTTTTGTGCCGCTGCCTAAGCTCAAGCCCACGTACTGCCGATAAAATGGTAAGTACTGCAATGTTTGGAAGAATGGGTTTAAATATTTTTTCATCTATACCCTCTTGTATTATGGCAATCATATTTTTTTCGTAGGCTTTACGTTGTGCTAAAAATATTTCTAAATGCTTTTGCGGTAATCGTTTCCATTCATGATCGGCAACAAATACTTTATCAAAATTGGTAGATAATGTACGTACATGAAACCTAATAATATCAGCAGTTTTATCAGCAGCATTTTTTTTAGATGTTAAAACCTGCTGCATGTGGGTAGTGTAAATATTAGCTATTTCAAAACAAATTTCTTGCAGCAACTCAGCTTTAGATCCTATATGGTTGTATAGGCTTGGTGCTTCTATACCCATAGTATCTGCAAGGTCTCTCACAGAGGCTGCACTAAAACCTTTCTGCCTAAATAAAGCAGCAGCGTTAGTTAGTATAATTTCTTTTTTTGTGCCATTAGTAAGCACTTTAATTTTTGACATAATATAGAGTACAAAAATACTATTTTATAGTTAACTCTTAGGGTTCCGTTATTGCCTTACAGTTTGTATAAATTAAGTATGAATTAAAAGTTCTAGTTTAATTTAAGTTTAGTTTTGCCTTTTTATGAGTTTATTTAAAACGTATTATTCTTCAAAAACACCAAGTCCCTGCCTAGTTACAACCCATTCATCTCCTGTACAATCTACAATGGTAGATGCTTGCATACTACCTATACCCCCATCAATTACAAAATCAACCCTATCCTTAAAATTCTCGAAAATTATTTCGGGGTCAGTATACTCTTCTACCATATCGCCAGGTAAAGAGGCGCTAAGTATTGGGTTTCCCAAGGCATTGCCAAGGGCAAGGCAAATTTTATTATCGGGCACTCTTAAGCCAATGGTTGATTTTTTGCTTTGTAAAATTTTTGGCACTTGCTTACTTGCAGGTAATATAAATGTAAATGCTCCTGGCAAATGGCTTTTAAGCATTCTGTATAATGGGGTATCAATAGGTTTTGTATAATCGCTAAGGTGGCTTAAATCTTTACAAATAAATGAAAGTTGAGCCTTTGCTGGGTCTACACCTTTTATTCTACAAATTTTTTCAATAGCTTTTGGCTGCATAATATCACAGCCAATACCATAAATAGTATCCGTAGGGTAAATAATAATTCCTCCATCTTTTAAGCACTCAGCTAGTTGGTTTATGAGCCTTGGCTGTGGGTTTTGTGGGTGTATGTGTAATAGCAATGGTTAATTTTTATGATAATAAAATTTTTATTAAATATTACGGAGCTAAAAAATGGCCATCAATGATTAATAATTTTGCACCATTTTTTGAAGTTGATTTGTGGTTGCTCATATTATCAGATACAACATAACTCATTCCTTTTTTTAAGGTAACAACTTTTCCGGTTGATAGTTCGCTTTCAAACTCTCCTTCTAAACAATATACAATATGCCCTTTTTGGCACCAATGATCGGCAATGTAGTTGGCAGAGTAGTCAACTATTCGTACTCTAATATCATTAAACTCCATAGTTTGCCATAATGCAACACCTACTTCTCCATTATAAGCTACTTTTTCTACTGTACTCCAATCAATCAATTCAAAAGGTATGTTTGCCATTGATATTGCTAAAATTTAATTAAAAAAAATGTACTTTTTATTAGCTACTTTTGCTCCGTTTTTAATTATCAAAACTACAAAATTTATACCATGTCATTAATTACTGTTGGCACCATGGCGTTTGATGCTATTGAAACCCCCTTTGGAAAAGTAGATAAAATAATAGGAGGTTCAGCTACGTATGTTGCTTATGCTGCTGCAAACTTTACTACACCTATTCAACAAATTTCAATTGTGGGTTATGATTTTCCGCAGGCAGAAATGGATGAGCTTACCAAAAGAGGAGTAGAACTTGATGGGGTAGAAATTGTACAAGACAAAAAATCGTTTTTTTGGAGTGGTAAGTATCATTTAGATATGAATACGAGAGATACATTGGTAACTGACTTAAATGTGCTGGAAGATTTTAACCCAATAGTGCCTGATAGCTACCAAGGTGCAGAGTTTTTAATGCTAGGCAACCTCATGCCTAAGCTACAATTAAGTGTTATAAACCAATTAAAAAAGCGCCCAAAACTAATAGTAATGGATACTATGAACTTTTGGATGGATATAGCGTTAGATGATTTAAAAGAAGTACTAAAAAGTGTGGATGTATTATTGGTAAACGATGCTGAGGCTAGACAGTTGAGTGGAGAATTATCGCTGGTAAAAGCAGCAAAAAAAATTATGGAAATGGGCCCAGGTTTTTTAATTATAAAAAAGGGTGAACATGGGGCATTATTATTTCACGAAAACCAAGTGTTTTTTGCACCTGCTTTACCGTTAGAAGAAGTTTTTGACCCAACTGGCGCTGGCGATACTTTTGCTGGAGGCTTTATTGGCCACCTTGCTAAAACAAAAGATATTAGTTTTGATAACATGAAAACTGCTATCATTGTAGGTAGTGCTATGGCTAGCTTTTGTGTTGAAAAATTTGGTCCTGAGCGTATGAAAGAAATTACCAAAGCTGATATAGATGCACGTATTGCTGAGTTTGTAGAGCTAGTAAATTTTGATATAGATTTAGTGTAAAAGTTTTATATGCTTGATTTTATTATTCTATTTTTTCTTACGAAAAAAATTGGTGCTTTAGCTGCACAAAAAGGGTTGCCAATTGGCCGTTGGAAAATGCATTTAATAATAGCTTGGCTTGGGGCTGAATTTTTTGGAGTATTAATAGGTGCAGTTATTTTTGGCATTGATAATTTAATGAGCTGTTTAATTTTAGCCTTTGGATGTGCCATTACAGCTTATTTATTATTACACAACTACTTGGTAAAGTTGCCCAATAATATTGATGAAAATGACATAGGAAGGTTGTAGCATGTAACAATTTAGATATGCTAACCTAATGTTTTAATAACAGTACCATTACATTATAATAACAATGTTTATCAATTTTTGGTAAACATTTTTTATGCCCATACGTGTTATAGATATAGTAGTAATAAGCGATGTACATTTAGGAACTTATGGTTGCCATGCTACAGAGCTTGTAGCTTACCTACAAAGCATACAGCCTAATATTTTAATTTTAAATGGCGATATTATAGATGGTTGGCAATTTAGTAAACGGTATTTTCCAGCAGCACATTTAGCAGTTATAAAAGAAATATTACGCTTTGTAACAAACGGTACAAGAGTAATTTATATAACGGGTAACCACGATGAAATGCTCCGCCGTTACTCAGGTTTGCAACTTAGCAATTTTACATTAGCCGATAAATATTTGTTGGAAATAGATGGAAAAACTATTTGGGTTTTTC
>JANMAV010000236.1:0-2533 GCA_031360055.1 Ferruginibacter sp. | reverse complement strand
GAAACCCTGGCGAACCACCCGGATGCCTTGCACTGCGTCGGCGGCGATCGGCGGGAAATTGACATTGACCATCGTGCGCGGTTCGAACGGCACGCCCAGCAGCGGGCCGAGCACCTTGGCGCCCCACGCCTCGGCGGCGGCAAACGGTACACTGTCGCCCATGCCTTCTGTGGCGTAGACCTGGCTGAACGCGATCGAGCGGATCCCCGCCAATGCGCCCTCAATCGCGGCGGAAACGGTGCCAGAGTACGTCACATCGTCGCCCAGGTTGGCCCCCCGGTTTACCCCGGACAGGATCAAGTCAGGCGCGCCGGGCAGGACCTTGCGCAGCGCCATCATGACGGAATCAGTCGGCGTGCCGGACACCGCAAAGCGCCGCTCGCCGTGTCGGTGCAGCCGCACCGGGCGGCCCAGCGTGAGCGAATGCCCCGCGCCCGATTGCTCTTCGTTGGGGGCGACGATCCACACGTCATCCGAAAACTGCCGCGCGATGGCTTCGAGCACTTCGAGGCCCGGAGCATGGATACCGTCGTCGTTGGTGAGGAGGATGCGCATCAAGCCGGAACCAGCGAGGTGATCCCGCCCATGTAGGGCAGCAGCGCGGGCGGCACGTCGACCGAGCCGTCAGCCTGCTGGTAATTTTCCAGCACCGCTACCAGCGTTCGGCCCACGGCGAGGCCCGAACCGTTGAGGGTATGAACAAACTCCGTGCCCTTCTGCCCCTCAGGCCGATACCGCGTATTCATCCGCCGCGCCTGGAAATCCCCGCAGTTGGAAATCGAGCTGATCTCGCGGTAGGCGTCCTGCCCCGGTAGCCACACTTCGAGATCGTAGGTCTTCTTCGCGGTGAACCCCATGTCGCCCGCACACAGCAGCATCTTGCGGTAAGGCAGCCCCAGCGCTTCGAGGATGGATTCGGCGGCCTTGACCATCCGCTCGTGCTCGGCGGCGCTGTCTTCGGGCCGGCAAATGCTGACCAGCTCGACCTTCTCGAACTGGTGCTGGCGGATATACCCGCGCGTATCCTTCCCCGCCGCGCCCGCTTCGGAGCGGAAGCACGGGGTCAGCGCAGTCATCCGGATCGGCAGAGCGGCTTCGGCCAAGATCTGCTCGCGCACCGAATTGGTCAGCGAAACTTCGGCGGTGGGGATCAGCCAGCGCCCGTCGGTGGTCTGGAAATTGTCCTCGGCAAATTTGGGCAACTGCCCGGTGCCGAACAGCGCGTCTTCGCGCACCAGCAACGGCGGCGCGCATTCGGTGTAGCCGTTAATGATCGTCTGCTGATCGAGCATGAATTGCCCGAGCGCCCGCTGCAACCGCGCCATCTGGCCGCGCAGGAAAGTGAAGCGCGAGCCGGAGATCGCCGCGCCGGTTTCGAAATCGAGGCCGAGCGCCGGGCCGATATCGGCGTGTTCGCGCGGGGCGAAGTTGAACCCGCGCGGGGTGCCCCAGCGGGCGACTTCTTGGTTCTGCGCTTCGTCCTCGCCATCCGGAACATCGGCATCAGGAAGGTTTGGAAGCGACGACAACGCACTATGAATTTGCGCCGCAGATTGCCCTTGTTCCTGTTCGTGAATGACGAGGTTTAGCTTGATCTGCTCGATGCGTTTTTTTGCGTCGTCTGCAGCATCGAGTTCCCCCTTGGAGATTAGGCCGCCGATAACCGACGATAGCTTCTTTCGTTCTGCCAGATACTGTTCGACTGCCGTAATAGAGGCGCGCGCCGCCTTATCGGACGAAAGAATATGTTCGCCCATTGGCGCAACCCCCCGCCGGGCCAGCCCAGCGTCGAAAGCCTCAGGATTTTCGCGGATGAATTTGATGTCGTGCATGATGGTGGCGCTATGCCGCCCCACGACTCGTAGCGCAAGTTTCTGCCCACGCACTTCGTCATTGCTGCGCTGCGCTCCCAATGACGAAAGTTGGGGAAGTCAGTACTGATGGAAATGGTGGGCGCGGCAAGGATTGAACTTGCGACCCCACCCGTGTGAAGGGTGTGCTCTACCACTGAGCTACGCGCCCACGATAACGTGGAACGCGGGCCCTTAGACACCGTGCGGCGAATTGACAAGATGGCACAGCGCACTAGTGCCCGCGGGTATGACCGATGAAACTTCCCAGCCCGCCGATCCCGCCGCCGATCCCGCCGCCGATCCTGCTGCCGCTGCCGCGCACGATGTCCCGCCCGACCATATTGCGGTCGATCCGCGTAGCCCGTTCTTCAATGCCGAATTGCTGCAGCGCGGGGTCGGGATCCGATTCAAAGGTCTGGTGCGGCGCGATATCGAGGAATATTGCATCGCCGAGGGCTGGGTGCGGGTGCAAGCGGGCAAATCGATGGATCGCCACGGTCGTCCGCTGCTGATCAAGCTCAACGGGCCGGTCGAAGCCTGGTTCGAGGATCTGGGCGAAAATCCTCCGGTCGCAAAGGCCTGAAGGCCGACCACGCGACCAATCTGTGACCAATTTGCAACAGATATTCGTTTTTTCCCGCCGGGTGCATCTGAATCGTGATGGTTTTCGTTTCCTGAAT
>JANMAV010000186.1:0-7592 GCA_031360055.1 Ferruginibacter sp. | reverse complement strand
ATAAATTCGTTATTTTAATATATATAAACTTTATTTAATTTGAAAGATTGAAATATAATTATTTAAAAATATTAAAATCAAATTTAATTTAATATTTTGTTTATCAAAAAAATTAGCATATTAGCAAATTAGCAAATTTACTCACAATCTCGTTTGCAACTTCACTACCATTTCGTTTTTCCAGCTGCTAAAAGTACCTGCCAATATTTGCTCACCGGCTTTGGTAACCAACCATAAATAAAATGCTAAATTATGCACACTTGCTATGGTTAGGCCAAGGTATTCTTTGCCTTTAAATAAATGGCGTAAGTAAGCTTTACTGTAATAATTACTGGTAGGGCAATCTATACCATCATCAATCACTGAAAAATCTTTTTCCCACTTTTTGTTATCAATATTGATGATGCCTTTACTGGTAAAAAGCATAGCGTTACGGCCATTACGAGTGGGCATTACACAATCAAACATATCTACCCCAAGGGCTATGTTTTCCAATATATTCCAAGGAGTGCCCACACCCATTAAATAACGAGGCTTTTGTGTTGGCAAAATATCACAGCAAAGTTCAGTAAACTCATACATTTGTTCAGTTGGCTCACCTACACTTAGCCCACCAATTGCATTACCAGTTGCATTTTTTGATGCTATAAATTCAGCTGATGCTATTCGTAAATCTTTATGGGTACTACCCTGTACAATTGGAAACAAATTTTGGGTATACCCATATTTATCAGGTGTGTTCTTAAAATGTTTAACACACCTATCTAACCAACGGTGGGTTAGCTCCATACTATTTTTTGCATACGTGTAGTCGCTAGGGTAAGGTGGGCATTCATCAAAAGCCATAATAATATCGCCGCCAATAGTACGTTGGGTATCCATTACATTTTCTGGGGTAAATAAATGTTTGCTCCCATCTATATGGCTTTTAAAAACAACGCCTTGCTCAGTAATTTTTCTACTATTGGCTAATGAAAAAACTTGGTACCCACCACTATCAGTAAGTATGGGTTTATGCCACCCATTAAATTTGTGCAAGCCACCTGCTGCTTCCAAAATTTCAAGACCTGGTCTTAAGTACAAATGATAGGTATTACCCAAAATTATTTGGGCTTTTACCTCAGATTTTAATTGCTCTTGAGTAACTGCTTTTACTGTACCAACAGTACCTACAGGCATAAAAATGGGAGTTTGTATAACGCCATGGTCGGTAGTAATTTCACCCACACGGGCTTTGGTAAGGGTATCGGTATGTTTTAGGTTAAATTGTAGTGAAGGCATTTAAGTAATGTGCTAATTTGATAATTCGGTAATGTACTAATGTACTAATTCAATAATGTGTTATTTAGCAAATGTGCAAAATTTAGGTCAATGTAGCAATAAATAAATAATGGATTAACCTAAAAAAAATTCAAAGTATTAGAGTCCAAAAGTTTCCCTTCGGAGGGATTTAAGGGGCATTTATAAAAATTAAAACAATATTTTTGTACATATGACTTTTAAGAATGTACTACAGCATTGGCAGTTAATAATTTTTATTTTTTTCTGTATTTTGGTGGTAATAAAACTATTTTATTTTCTATTTTTTTTTGCAAGGCTTGCTTTTTATAAACAACCAAATCAAACTCAGAGTAGAACTAATGCTGCAAGTGTTATTGTTTGCGCTAGAGATGAGGCTGGAAATTTGGCTAACAATTTACCTGGAATTTTGCTTCAAAATTATAAAACAACACACGAAGTAATTGTGGTAGATGATAATAGCTATGATGATACTAAATATTTGTTAGAAGCATTACAAAAAGAGTTTAAACAATTGCATGTTGTAACCTTAACACAGGAGGCTAAAATGATACCTGGAAAAAAATTTCCATTATCAGTAGGTATTAAAACAGCAAAGCATGAAATACTCTTACTTACTGATGCTGATTGCGTACCTGCAAGTGAAAACTGGATAAATAGTATGCAACATTGCTATGATGACAATACAGAAATTGTATTAGGATACGGGCCATACATAAAAAATAAAACATTTTTAAATAAGCTCATTCGTTGGGAAACTTTTATTAGTGCACTGCAATATTTAAGTTATGCTTTAGCTGGCCAAACATACATGGGTGTCGGCAGAAACTTAAGTTACAAAAAGGCTATATTTTTTAGGCACAAGGGGTTTAGTGCTCACAATCATTTGCCTGGCGGCGACGATGATTTATTTATAAATAATGCTGCAACCAAAACTAATGTAAAAATTAATGTAGATGCACAAAGTTTTACCTTAAGCAAACCTGCTGATAATTTTAAACAATGGATAAGGCAAAAAAATAGGCATTATACTACTTCTAAATATTATAAGCCACTACACAAAGTATTACTAGGAGGCTATGCACTACAACAATTTTTATTTTACCCTATTTTAATATTTGCAGCTTTGTTTTTTAATTGGCAAATAGTAATATCAATTTTTGCAGTACAACTAATATTTCAAGCTATTATTTATTTTAAAACAATGAAAAAATTAGGTGAAGCAGATTTGTTTCTGTATTTTTTATTTTTGGAATTGTGGATGATGATTTACTACATTTTATTTGCACCTGCACTGTTGTTAAAACCAAAGCAAACATGGAAATAAAAACAAAAAGCTATTAAAATAAATATGGAATTAATACAAAAATACTTTGCAGATTTTACAGCTTTGCAATTGCAACAATTGCAAATGCTTAAAGAATTGTATGTAGATTGGAACGAAAAAATAAACGTTATCAGCCGCAAGGATATGGATAATTTTTACCTGCACCATGTACTGCACTCGTTGGCTATTGCCACACAATTTGAATGTAAACCCGGGATGGATGTGATGGATTTGGGCTGTGGTGGCGGTTTTCCGGGAATACCATTGGCTATTATGTTTCCCGAAACAAATTTTCATTTAGTGGATAGTATTAATAAAAAATTGAAAGTAGTTACTGGTATAGCAGAAGCAGCTGGTTTAAAAAACATTACAACACAGCATGGCAGAGCTGAGGAAATAAAAAATAGACAATTTGATGCTGTTGTAAGCCGTGCTGTAGCACCACTTGGTAGCCTTTGGCATTGGAGTAGGAAATTGATAAGAAAAACAAAAAAAGCAGAAAAGGGTGTTCCCAATGGCTTAATTTGTTTAAAAGGTGGTGATCTTAACCAAGAAATTTTTGAAAGCAATTGTAAACCCCACGTATGGGAACTAAGTAAAGTGTTTACTGAACCATATTTTGAAGAAAAGTTTTTGTTGTATGTGGTAAAGTAAAAGCACCCCTTAATCCCCCTCCCGAATATATTGGGACAGGCAGGGCGGAAACAGAACTGCAAATTAAATGGAATTTTAAAAAGAGAATGAGGTTTTGTAATTGGGCAATAGTGAATTGTGAATGGGTAGATTTGAATAACAAAATATAATTAAAATCTTAATAATCTTATTAAATCAGCGTTACTAAAATCATGAAATACTTAATACTTATACTTTGTGTTAGCTGCCTAACTGCCACAGCTCAAGATATTAGCTACAACCGTAAAATGGTAGATACACTTACTTCACCAACATTTTGGGGTAGAGGTTACACAAAAAATGGCATGCAAAAAGCTGCTGATTTTTTAGCTGAAGAATTTAAAAACTTAGGTGTAGCACCATTAACTAAAAAAGGATATTTACAAAAGTTTAGTTTTAGTGCCAATACTTTTCCTGGTAAAATGGATGTAGTTGTAAATGGCAAAAAATTAGAGCCTGGTATAGATTTTATAGTAGCACCTAGTAGCAGAGGTAATACAGCTAGTGGTAGGTTAATACAAACTGATAGTGCTACTTTTATTGATAGAGATAATAGAATAATTGTAACCTTAGAAAAAAAACTTACTTGGAGTGCAGAGCAAAAACAAGAAAACGTTACTATTATACAAATTGATAAAAACAGATTTACAGAAATACCTAAAAATATTACTGTAAATATTGAGAATGAATTTATAAAAAAATTTACAGCAGCCAATGTTTGTGCAATGGTAAAAGGTACACAACAACCTGACTCTTTTATTTTCGTAACCGCTCATTACGATCACCTTGGTGGTATGGGAGCCACTACTTATTTTCCTGGTGCTAATGATAATGCAAGCGGTGTAGCTTTATTATTAAGTTTGGCAAAATATTATGCAAAAAACCCACAAAAATACAGCATTGGTTTTATACTTTTTGCTGGTGAAGAAATTGGCCTTGTAGGCTCAAAATATTACACCGAAAACCCCATTATACCCTTAAAAAAAATACGTTTTTTAACCAATACTGATTTGGCTGGCACAGGCATAGAAGGCATAACAGTAGTAAATGCTACAGAGTTTAAAAAAGAGTTTGAGTTAATGAATAAAATTAACGATGCCAATAAATATTTAGTATCTATTGGTGCTAGAGGTAAAGCTGCAAATAGTGATCACTATTGGTTTACAGAGGCTGGTGTACCTGCATTTTTCTTTTACACAAAGGGTGGTATTGCTGCTTACCACGATGTGTTTGATAAAGCCACTACCCTACCCTTAAATGAGCAGGCAGACCTAATGCAACTGATGATAAAATTTAATGAAGGGTTGATGAAATAGTTGATTAGTTGATTGGTTTATTAGTTGATTAGTACTAAAATAATAGGTTCAACTTTTCATAAACATATAAACTTATTTCTCCAAAAACTTTACCATATACACATCAGTTTGTGGAGTATTACCAATAGGAAAATCGTGTGTATGGCTTGTGGTTATAAAGCCATATTTTTTATAAAATGTTTGAGCTCTTAAGTTATGCTCCCATACGCCTAAAAAAACCACATCGTAGCCTTGAGTAGTGGCATTATCTAATAAAAATTGCATCATATTTTGTGCAATTCCTTTACCGTGGTATTGGCTTAATACATAAAATCGTTTAAGCTCTAAGGCAGTACTACCCTTTATTTCATCAAAACCAATATTATTATCAGCAAATAAAATATACCCAACTATTTCATCATGTTGCAAGGCAAAATAATATTGGTTATTGGTATCATTTATTTCTTTACCTAAAGTAGTTTCGTTATAAAATTCCTCTAAAAAGCTATCCATATCACCCTCTGTACAAGTGCCTGTAAAGGTATCGTAAAAGGTCTTTTTGGCTAATGCAGATAGGGTGGATGCTTGGGTGGGGTTTATTTTTTGGAAGGTTGTTTGCATAATATTTTTTTCACATAAAGGCACAAAGGTTACGAAGAAACAAAAAAAGAAAATTAAAAGTTTATAGAATATTGTATTTACATAACACAATTAAAGATGAAAAATGGTATGCCCTACAAGTGAGTGACACAACGCTGATGCTATAAATACAACTGCCCACAAAACACCAATAACAAAACTGCCCAAGGCAATTTTTATGCTTTGTATTTTAAGGGTAGTTGCAATCAGTAAAGTAATTTACTATTTTAAATCTGCGGCATTGTTGGTTCTATCTACATCGGCCATACGTTGGCTAGGATCTATGGCAATTTTTTTATAATCGGTTAATGGAGTTTTTAGTTGCAGGGTGTAGGTAGGGTGTGTCCATCGCCATTCTTCTTCTATAATTGGCTTGCCTAATTCATCTTCTTTTTTGGCGGCAAACATTAGGTTTAGGGGTATGGTATGGTACTCTATTGTGCCATCTTTTTTAGTAAGTACTACATCTATAGGCATAGGTATTTGGCCTACCCTTTTTATTTTGATATTGGTAATGCCATTTTGTTCCCAAATACTATCTATACCATAATCAATTTTTTTTGTAGTATTTATCCACCATTCTTTGTACCAATCAAGCTGTACGCCACTTACATCTTGAGCTACTTGTATAAAGTCATTAGCATTAGGATGTTTAAATCGCCATTTTTTGTAGTACTCCAATAATATTTTATTACGAGTATTTTCGCCAACTATGTAACCCAATTGGTTTAAAAATGTACAGCCTTTTGAGTAAGCATCTATACTATAACCAAAGTTTGTATTGTAATGATCGGCATGGGTTGTCATAGGTTCTTCTAACTTACTTTGAGCTAAATAAAAATACGAATCATAACTACCATAATGATGAGCTGGCAACAGTTTTGCAGTGGAGTCATAATAGCTTATTGCCTTTACATTGTTAGCCTCTTTAATTCGGCGAACTTTTTCAGTATAATAATCATCTACCAATTGAGATGAAAATTCTGTAAACCCTTCATCCATCCAAGCATACATACTTTCATTTGTACCAAGCATCATTTGGTACCAACTGTGCATCCACTCGTGAAAAACTGTGCCTAAGCTAGGGCCATTTAACAAGGTTGCCATTGGATACTCCATACCACCATCACCACCTTGAATGAATGAATATTGAGGGTATGGATATTTGCCAAAATTTTGCTCAATAAAGGGCAGTGCTGTAACTGCTGCATCAGCAACTGTTACCCATGCTGTATCATTTGCTGGTTTTGTGGGTTGGTAATTGTATAACACATGTAAAGTAGGGCCTCCGTTTGGCATTTGTCTAACTAAATGTATATATTCAGGATCAGCTGCCCATACAAAATCATGTACATTTTTTGCTACAAAATGCCAATTACGTTTTGGAGTTTTAATGGCTTTTAAATCGGTGCCAGGTTTATCGTACCCCCAACCAATTTCAGCTGCATTAGTAACTACACCTGTACCACCCAATTTATACTCAGAATCAATATTTATACTTACATCAAAATCGCCCCATACGCCATAAAACTCTCTTGCTACGTAAGGGGTAGGGTGCCAACCTTCGTAATCGTACTCACACATTTTTGGGTACCATTGGCTCATGCTTAACCGTACGCCAGTATTGGGGTTATCTCTACCACTTCGCCTAATTTGCAAGGGAACTTGTGCTTCAAAAACCATTTCAAAAACTGCTTTAGTTTTTGGCAAAATTGATTTTGTAAGGTTTACTTCTAAAATGGTTTCGTGGTATTTAAATGGCTGTGGTATGCCATTCATTTTTATGGAAATTATTTTTTGATATCCAATTTCATCTGGCTTTAATTTTGATATTCTGTCTTTTACCCTACCATCCCAATCGGCTCTGCCATTTACTAATATTTTTCCCAACTCTCTGCTACGTACATCCATACTGCTATTTGGTTGAAAAGCATTGAAATAAAGATGATAAAAAACCTTATCTAAACTTTTATCAGAATTGTTACTATATTCTAACAATTGTTTGCCTTTAAATTGGTTTTTAGCCGCATCAACATCTATTTCCATTTTATAGCTTACTCTTTGTTGCCAACGATTTTCAGGTTGTGCATACAACTGTAATTGAGCAATTAAAAACACTATAACAATTACAAATTTATTCATATATACTAAATTTTATAGAATGGTAAATTTCGGGTAAAAGTTTGATTATAACATAACAAATTGAATAACTATTAACTTATAAAGTATTTGTAAAAACTTAATTTAAAAATTTTAAAAATACAACGCAATTTACTTCGTTAAAAATCTGCCATTAGATTTTCCATTTATACATTTTAACATTTTGCGGTACAGTATTTGTAAAACTCGTGAAATATCTC
>JANMAV010000139.1:0-8432 GCA_031360055.1 Ferruginibacter sp. | reverse complement strand
CAGTAATTATAAAAAAATGAAAAATTATTTATGTAAATTTTAAAGTGATTGCATCTATTACAAAAATAGCGGTATGATTTTAAAAAATATTTTTGTAGATGCCCGATATTTTCAAATTGTATTTCAAGTAATGTTTTTATTATATGGAATATTTTATTTGCATTGGCAAAATAATGTAGCCTTATACGCTACATACTTTTTTGTAAGTGTGGTAACTCAAATAATTTTTGAAATTGTAAAAGGAGTTTATAAAAAAAGTTTAAAGCCAGATAGGATTTTACAAGGTTTACTATCTGCTATAATATCTACTATGGGCTTGTGTTTGCTGCTAAAAACTACTAGTTTACGTATTGCTGCAGTTGCTGCTTTTATTTCTATTGCTAGCAAATATGTAATCAGAATAAAGGGTAGGCATATTTTTAACCCATCAGCTATTGGTATTGTAACAGTGGTTTTATGTAGTGGTGGGGCTTGGGTAAATACTGGGCAGTGGGGTAACAATGCCATACTTTTTTTTACAGTTATTAGCCTAGGTTTTATTGTTACTACCAAAGTACAAAAATTAGATATCAGTGTAGCTTTTTTAGGTACTTTTTGTGGGTTAATGTATTACCGCCAAATTATTGTACTCGGCTGGCCACATGATTTTTTTATACAAACTATAAGCTCTGGCAGTTTGTTATTGTTTTCATTTTTTATGATTACTGATCCTAAAACTACGCCAGCCCACCCAACTGCAAGAATACTTTGGGCTGTTACAGTTGCCATTTTTGCTTACTATTTGGCCACATTTAAATTTATAACAGCTGCTCCAATTTTTGTACTTGTAATGGCACAGCCCATAGTGCCGATATTGAATTGGCTATTTTCCAACAAAAGTTTTCAGTGGGAAACAAATCTTCAAATTAATACTACATAATAAATATTTTTTACCAATATCCATTTTATAACAAGCCTTTATAAAGGCACAAAATTAAATTTTATGAATAAGAAAATATCGTTAATTGCCACAGCTGTGGTAGTAGTACCCGTACTTATGTCGTTTTGTGGCTTTTATGTAAGCAAGGCTGATGGTGGTTTAAAAAATAAAACTAGTCAAGTTATTTTGGTACGTGATGGTAACAAAAATGTAATTACTATGTACAATGATTTTAAGGGTAATACAAAAGATTTTGCCATGGTTGTGCCTGTACCTGTAGTACTTAAAAAGGAAGATATAAAAGTGGTAAGCCCAACAATTTTTGCAACTTTAAATGATTATAGTGCTCCAAGGTTGGTTGAGTATTGGGATCAAAATCCATGTAATAGATATGAAGATAAAATGGATATGGCTATTATGGCACCATCAGCAGAAGTTGTTACTACTGCAAATCAATTAAAAAAATACAGTAGTAAAAGCACTGTTACTATTGAGGCTCAATACCTTGTTGGAGAGTATGATATATTAATACTAAGCGCCAAAGAAAGTACAGGCCTAAAAAATTGGTTAACTGATAATGGATACAAAATACCAGCAGAAGCTGAAGAGGTATTAGACCCCTATATTAAAAGCAACCTAAAGTTTTTTGTAGTAAAAGTAAATGAGAAAGAAAAAGCCAAATTAAACAATAATTTTTTACGCCCTATACAAATTAGTTTTACTAGTCCAAAATTTATGTTGCCCATTCGTTTAGGCATGGCAAATGCTGATGGAGATCAAGATTTGATTGTGTATGGGTTTAGCCGTAAAGGCCGTATTGAGTGTACAAATTATAGAACTGTACCCATAGTAACCGGCAACAAAATTCCATTATTTGTAAAAAATAATTTTAGCAGTTTTTACAGCAACCTCTTTAATAGGCAGTGGCAAACCGAAGGAAAAAATGTAGCTTTTTTAGAGTATGCATGGAATGTAACACCAGTAAACCAAATGAAATGTGATCCTTGTGTAGGTAACCCACCTACAGCACAAGATTTAGTGCAGAGTGGTATTTGGTGGCTTAATGGAAAAAATTGGGACGATTACTCTGATGTAGACAATGAAGATGATTACAGCAATACCAATGTGCATTTTACCCGATTGCATGTACGATATAACAGAACAAAATTTGCTCAAGATCTTGTTTTTCAAGTTACCCCAAATACAGAAAATTATCAGGCTAGGTATGCTATAACTCACCCAGCCACTGGCGATTTATCTTGTATAGAAGGGCAAAATTATTTGAAGGAATTAAAAAAACGAAGAAAAACTGAACTGCAAGAACTAACTAACTTAACAAATACTAATTTAAATAATTGGCAAGAAGATGCAACTACATTTGCAACAGAAAGTGAAGAAAATAATGCAGATTATACAGCAGCTATTAACGAGATAAATAATGAAATACCAAAGGAAAAAAATGTACCAGTAAGTATATTTATTTTTGGTGGCCTTGTAATAGCAACTGCTGGATTATTAAAGTTTAAAGGGTTAGTGTAATTATTTTTTAATTACTTCATGTAATTTTATATGTCTAAATGTATTTAAATAAAAAAGTGGGTCATCAGTTTAGTAAATAAACCCATGACCCACTTTTCTTTTTTATCAATTTTTATTTTCCTTTTAAAACTTCTACCCACTTACCATTGCTTGCTGCAGATACTGTATTGTCATACATAGCCCTACAATCTACCGGGGCCAAAAAATACCGGCCACTGTAAGAAGCATTTAATTGTACATAATAAGTAGCGGTTTCTGCAGGTCTCAAATTAAAGTAGGTATATACTCTATCATCTCTCACATCTTGATAGGTGCTTGGCGATGATTTGAATGGCCCTTCAGCATCAACCATCCTTGGGTTTAATATTTCCCAGCCACTAGGAAATATTTGTGATAATGCCATTTGAGATTGGTATTTGCCACTAGTATTTTTCACATCAACTTTAACAATGAAATCTGTGCCCTGGCTAATTTTATTAATATCAACCACCGTTCCGTTTTGAGCCAAATAACTAATGCTCATATTTAACGAAGTACTGTTGGTAGCAACGTTTGTAGTATCGCCAGTTAGTGGTTGGCCTTGTGTTATTAATTTAACATATAGTATATTATTGCCTTTATTGGTTATGGCTGTGTTGTTACTACCATCCTTTAAAACAACTCGTATTTGTTGTAAATAGGTATTAGCGTTTATATTTAAAACCTTACCAGCTAAACTTGCATTGGCAATAATTTTAGCACCGCTTGCATTTTTGCCACAATACTTTGCAATTGCTAATAAGCTGTATGCAGTAGTTTGTGTGCTATACCAATTATCAGTAGCTAAATTATTAGCAAGCTCTGTAAGTACAGCAGCGGCTTGGTTTTTACGGCCTAATAACGTTAGGGTTTCTAACACCATCGCCTGGTCTCTCACATTGGAGCCATAGGTAAAACCAGACTCTGATACTGATGCAAAAGTTACTGGTAAGCCAATAATTAAATCTACAGCAGCATTATCTTGCCCGGTTAATTTATATGCTGCCGCTAAACGCCACTTAGCTTGTGGAGATAAATATTTAAATTCTTTAAGCCTATTCATAGCTCCCATTTCTGGGGCTTTTGCAAGTGCAAGAGTGTATAATCTATATGCCTGAGCTACATCGCCACCATAAAAGTTTGTTGTGCTTGGCACCCAACTATTGGCTTTGCCTTTTTGGTAATTTTTAAATTGGTTTACAATATTATCGCTTACTAAATACCCATTATTTTGTGCTTCTATTAAAAAGTTACCGGCATAAGTTGTACCCCAATCATCGCTTTCTGTGCCACCCTGCCAATAACTAAAGCCTCCATCTGCTCGTTGAAAATTTTGCAGCTTTGCAATACCAGCTTTTACATTTTTATCAACACTTGCTTTTTGAAAATCAGATAAATCTACCAATTGCTTTAAAACCAATTGTGGAAAAACGGCTGATGTAGTTTGCTCTACACAACCATGAGGATACTCAATTAAATAATCAAGTCTTTTTTGCAAACCTAGAGATGGAATGCTCGAAATTTCCATCACAGTTTTGCTTGTTGTGCTAATACCAATGGGTGTTACAGTACTTGCCCATTGCTGCCCTGGCTGCAATACTATTTGCTGCACACTTGTAATGGTTGGGTTAGGATTTCTTACATCTAATTCAATATTATCAAATGCTGTTTGGCCATTGCCACTAGCTTTAATATTCATTTTACCAATGCCAACCATATTTTTCACTCTTGCTGTAAAGTATGCCAATTGCTCCCCTGTTTTACTAAACGTAAGGGTTTGTGTAGGTGAGCCAATAATCTCTAAAAAGTTATTTGGCTGCATGGTTACGGTTACATTTTTTATATTGTTTTCCATGGCAAAAACTGTAACTGGAAGTGTTACCACTTCGCCAGGGGCAAGTACCCTTGGCATAGTAGCTAATACCATTAATGGTTTTTTTACTGATACTGCTTTTTCAGCAAAGCCGTAACTACCTTTATATGCAGCTACTACCATGGTACGTACAGAGCCAATGTAATTTGGCATGGTAAAAGTTTGAGTTTGTGTTTGCCCACTGCCTATTGTAAATGGCCCAATGTATTTTACTACAGGCTTAAAGCGGTTAGCAGTTTTTTGTTTAGCTGGACCAGCAGCCTCATCACCACCAATGGTTAATAGTCTTTCTAAATCTCCTCCCCATGCACCAATTACTTCATCATACATATCAAAACTACTTACCCCTAAAGCTTCTCTTGCATAAAATTCACTATGTGGGTTTGGGGTTTTAAAACGGGTAAGGTCCAGCAAGCCCTCATCTACAACTGCAATACAATACGTCATTGGCTTGCCATTTTTTTCTGATACATTAATAGATACTTTACTTTCTGGCTGTACACTATTAGGCATATTAATTTGTGGGCTTAGTACAGTATTTTTATCTTCCACCAATATGGGTATTGTGCCGTACATACGTATAGGCAAATCATTAAGCGTTTGTGCATGAGGTTGTAATAAACTTATTGTAGCATAAATATTCGGAGCCATATTGGCTTCTGCTGTAAATTTTACTTCGGATTGGCCTTGTGAAGTTTGCTGCCAAAATGTTTTTATAACCTTACTTCCACTTTCTAAACTAATTAACATTCGACCATTTTTTGCTGATGGTACCTTTATAATTACTTCTTCTCCTACTGCATATTTACTTTTATTGCAACTGAATGATAGCATGGTGGCAGAGGTTTGATCATCATTACCTGTTCTACTTTGCCAGCCTGGCTCATCTACATAAAATGTACTGCCAGTAATGTGGCCACTAATTTTATCTTTTACTAAAATTAAATATCTGCCCCATTCATTAGCTCCGGTTTTAAATTTGTATAACCCTTTGCCAGCACTAAGATTTACATCTGCTTTGGCAATTAATTTATTATAACTATCCTGCGTAAAATTGCTAAGGCTATTGCCAGCATCATCCCACCACCAACGCCATTGTATTTTATATAATTGTACTTCGGCTTGTTGTGTACCAGGTAAGGTATTACCACTAGCATTTACATTTACTATTTGTACTTGCTGCTCTTTGCCTGCTAATAAAAAATTAAATGGTGGTTGCCCTTCAGGCAATTTAATACCCATGTATGATGCAAATGGGCTGTAGGGCATGGTTACATTATCTATACTAAAAGTACCGCCGGGCTCAAAAACTTTTGTAAGTAAATTAGCAGTAAGCATACCAGGTGCTGCACCATCTATTTTAAAATTAGGCTGTATTACAGCGTTACCACTATCATTTAAAGTGCCTTCAAATATGGTTTTTAATTGAGTACTATAATCACTTGTAGGGTTATCAAAAACATACTCTGCATATTTATTAAATACGGTTTTAGTAGCATACACACTAGCATCTACTTTAGCTTTTAAATTTTTGCCCGGGCTACCAAATAACCACATGGAATTTAGTATGCCGGTGTTTGTACTGTTAACCCCTAAAATTGCATTTTGCCCAAAATCAATATTTATTTTTAACCTGTTGGGCATTACGGTTTCAATTTTTATTCTCTTTTCAAAAATAGCGCCACCAATTTTTATTTTAGCTAACCAATTTCCTGTTGGCGATGAGGGGTCTGTAATGGTTTTAAAAACATTGAAACCCCCATTTTCATTGGTTTGTATTATTTTTTTATATAATTGCCCTTGTGGGGTAAATAAGCTAAACTCTACAGGCATATCATTAGGTAAATTATTAGTTTTATCCTCTACAATACAATTTATAAACAAACTATCTCCCGGCCTCCAAACACCTCTTTCGCCAAAAATGAAACCTTTAATACCGTTTTTAATTTCTTGCCCACTTACATCAAATCTGCTTAGGGGCAATGCAGCATTATCTTCTAATTTTAAATACCCTCTTTCTTTATCTTTTTTTGCAATTAATAGGTAGGGTTTCTTTTTGTAATCAATAGTTGCAAAACCATCGCTACTGCTGTTACTTTTTGCTATAACTTGATTTTGATAATCTAACAAAATAAGCTCTACATTGCTCATTGGCTCAGTAGTAAGTATATTGCTTACTGCAATGGTTATAGAATTATCAGCAGCTTTTTTTGCAGTAAGACCAATGTTGCTTGCTAAAATATTTCTGCTTGCCCATTTATCTTTTGTGTAGTACGATTTGCTGGTTGGGTCATCTTTTCTTTCCCAACTATAGCCTCGTGGATAAAAATTATCATAGTTATCCCAAAATTCATCAAATTCATCTCTGCCACTATTATTTTGATACCCATAATCTCCCTCATATTCATCAGTATATTCTGGCTCATCATGCTGCGTAGCGCTAGTATCTACGGTAGTATTTGTGTACAATGAGTAGCTTGGCCTAAAGCCAATAGTAACTCTATACACAGCCCCTGGCTCAGTTTTTAAAAACTTATCAATATCTAGCGTAAAGCGTTGTTTGGTATGTAAATCAAGCGTTTTATCATCATCTAACCTAAGGGTTTTTTGTACAATTGATTTAGCTACACGGCGTAATTCTTCTTCACCATCAAGGCTATTTTGTTGTAAAAATTGGGGCACATTATTTTCAAAAATTTTTATAATGCTAACGTCTACAGCATTTAAATTAATAGCATCAAAAGGTAATACCAACCTGCCTTGGTTTGGTAAAATATTTCCTCTTCCAATTATTTTTATTGATGGTTTTTTGTTTTCAAAAACTACATTAGCAGTAAAACCATTTGCCAATGTTTCTCCAAATGTATTTTTTATACCAGCATTTACATTTATGGTATAATTACCTTCTAAAGCTTTGGTGCTGTATAATTTTATTTCACTTCCATTAATGCTGTAGGTAACATCTGGCTCATTATTAATGTTTACAAGGCCTGTTAAATCTTGCCCAATGGCAATAGGGCCACTCAGCTGTACAGATGCATATTGCTGTGCTTCATTTACAGGCATTACATTTAAAACTTTAAAATCGCCAACGGCAGGTACATCCAACGTTTCCTTACCATTTACATCCATTTTCATAGCTGAGCCATTCCATTGTAGTTGTAATGGTGTAGAGCTGCTGCTACGGGCTATACCGTTTATGGTAAAGTTGTGTGTCTTAGTTGCATCGCTATGTTGCCAAACAATATTGTAATTTTTTGAGTTTTGATTTACGGTTAATAATTGTTCTACCTTTTTGCCATCTTCAACATCAGCAGTAGTAATTTGTCCGTTTAAAAACATGGTTTTTTTACTGCCATCGCTACGTAAACCTTGGTTAGATACTTTAAAAGATGGTTTAACAGTTTGAACATTAAATTTTAAATTTTTATATTTTGAGGGTACTTTGGTTGTTTTGCCTAAGCTAAAATTTACTTCGTATAATTTGTTTGGCTCTAAATTTTTTTCGGGTGTAAACTGCACCGTACGGGCATCTACCCATACGGCTTTACCTTTTACCGATGGTGAAAAATCAAATAATTGATCAGTTACTGGCTGCCCAACAGTATGTGTGGTAGCACTATTGGTAGCTAACTGTACCCTAATGCTTGCTGTTTTGCTTACTACACCTGTAGTGTAAGCTTCTACATACTGTGCAAACGCAGGGTCTACATCTAACCAACCTTTGTTGCTGTTTTTGCAACTATTGGTTAAAACTAAAATGGCAATACAAGGCATAACAATTTGGGCAAGTACTTTTGGTACGCCGCTAAAAGTGTGGGGTGACATGAGTGGTTTGTTTGAAGTGGTGAGGGCAAAAAAATTGCCTGCATAAATGTTGTATTATTTTTTGATATGTACAAAAAAAACTTTTGTTAATTTTTTAAATTGTAAACCGACTAAACTCTTACAAATTCTTTTTGAAATGAATTATTAAATTATATATAGCCTCGTATATTTTTATAGAGGTGAGATTTTAATAACTAATAATTGTGGTTGTAAATCAATTTTAAATCAACATTAATAGGCGTAACAAAATGTTTT
>JANMAV010000047.1:0-2851 GCA_031360055.1 Ferruginibacter sp. | reverse complement strand
TTACTTAAGGCAGCTGGTAAGCCTGTAACATTAGCGCCTATAATAGTATTGTAGTTTCCTGTTGTTATTCCAAGACCAGTGTTGTAGCCTATGAAAGAATTTTGTGAACCTGTTGTATTGTTAACACCACTATTATAACCTAAAGCAATATTTTTTTCTCCAGCAGTATTGGCATTTAGAGCAAAAACACCAACTGCAGAATTATTATTGCCAATGGTGTTGCCATTTAATGAACTTTGTCCAATAGCAGTATTATTACTTCCTGTT
Source organism: Ferruginibacter sp. (assembly GCA_031360055.1). Lineage (GTDB taxonomy): Bacteria > Bacteroidota > Bacteroidia > Chitinophagales > Chitinophagaceae > Ferruginibacter. The sequence goes on along the minus strand of JANMAV010000047.1, from coordinate 2,584 downwards.
GTATTTGCAGATAGAGATTGTCCAAATGCTGTATTAAGATTTCCGGTTGTATTTGAATACAAAGCAATATCTCCTAGTGCGGCATTAAGATTTCCAGTTGTATTTGAATAAAGTGAACTCTGGCCAATAGCAGTATTACTTGTACCTGTTAAATTTGAATACATTGCAAATTTTCCAACTGTAGTGTTATAGCTACCTGTTGTATTACTGTTTAATGAATTTTGTCCAAAAGATGTATTCCTATTTGTAATATCTATTTTGCCACTTATTATATTATTTGTTTTAAAAACTAAGCTTTGGGCATCAGTTGTACCGATAAAATTTGCACCGGGTGTTGTGCCTGTATTACCAGTTAAGCTCCAACTTGTACTACTGCCTCCGCCTGCGTTTGCCCAAGTAGGTGGAGCACCGATACCAGTGCTAGTTAATACCTGGCCTGCTGTACCTGCCGAGCCATTAAATGATACTGCTCCATTAGCATCAATACGCATTCTTTCTACTTCCGCATTTACAGCTGAGCCAGATACCCCGAAAGGAGTTGTATAAAAAGATAAATACCCCCCCGAAGCTGAGCCTGTACTTTTTCCACCTTTAAAATTTAAGGGCATACCTGCTGAGTTTGCGCCGCTGCCATCAGTTGTTCTTATTGATAACGGCCCATAGTTAGCAGCTAAATTATTTGATAAGCCACCCCCTAAAACTATATCATTAAGAAACCCCCCTGCCAACCCATTACCAATCAGCATTTGATTATTTCTGTCTGTAATAAGATTTGCACCAAGCAAATAGGTATTATTAAAACCCGTAGAAATATTATTATACCCAATATTAATCATCCCCGAATTAAGATAAGAGCCTCCTGAAAAATAACCCGGATTAATAATAGAAGCCCCTATACCCGTTAAATAACTTACACCGTTATCAGCAGCCCCGTTACCAATCATGGTTGAAGCAAATCCTGTAGCCTGGGCAGAACTACCCAAAGCGGTACTGCGTAACCCAGCTTTAGCACTAGAACCAACTGCTACACTTTCGTGACCGGTTGTAATGGCATTGTAACCTAATGCTAAAGAAAAATTATTAGCACCAACTGAAGCTGAACTACCAAATTTTTCAGAACCTGAGCCTGTGCCGGGAGAGGTAATGTTACCCGAAATGAAAGTATTACCAACGACATGTAATTTTTCTGTTGGTGAAGTTGTGCTAATACCCACATTGCCATTTGTCAAAATAGTGGCCTGTTCAATACTATTTGTTTTAAAAACTAATCGCTGTGCATCTGTTGTACCAATAAAATTTGTACCTGGTACTGTACCTGAATTTCCTGCTAATAACCAACCAGAACCACCTGTAGCAGGTGTAGCCCATGTTGGTAAACCACCAACAACTGTAAGTACCTGACCAGTTGTACCAATAGTACGTTTACTGAATATATTTGCAGCAGAAGCATAAAGCATATCCCCAGCTGCCAGAGTTGCTTGTCCCGTACCTCCATTTATAGCACTTAATGTTCCCGTTATATTTGTTAAGTCTGTAAAAGCTATTTCTTTTCTTGCTGAAGAAGGAGTAAAAAACAAGCTGGTGCCATTAAATTCCATTGTACCTGCTTCGGGTGTAGTTAAGTTTATGCCACTTGTAAATTTTAAAGGAGCTGTATTTGTAGTTGCAGTGCCTGCCTTTAAATGTAGCACCGAAGTAGGCGCTGAAACACCAATACCTATATTACCAAGTGCATTTATTACAAACCTGTTAACATGTGTTAAGGGGCTCGTGGTACCTGTAGCATCTGCAATAGAAAAAAGACCTGTGTTATCTGAATTAATGCCATAAATACGGCCAGTGGTTGCAGTGGTATTTCTAAAATACATAGTAGGACTGGTTACAGTATTTACACCTGTACCCCAATTAATTGTTGCTCCATTTATTGAGAGCTTAAACCCTGCTGTTGCTGTAGAAGCTACAGATGCATTACTTGCAGCAGTACCATTTACAAGTACATTGCCTGTAGCTGCAACAGGTAAGGCAACCTGTGCTTTTAAATTAATAACACCAATTGTACATGCAACTAAAAAAATAATTTTACGCATATTTTTTGATTTGATTTTTAAACCGATAAAATCACTTTAAGTGTGTATTTAAATATATTTTCCGTAAATTCTATTTTATAAAATCGTCATTTAAAACAAAGCTCTCGTTTTACAACCACACTTCTCTGTTGTTTTCCTCAGCTTTTTCTGTTTTTTTCCCGGGGTAAGGTGATTAAAGATTTGCAGTGCCTGATTTATAATGGTATTCAGTAAACATACTACACTCTTCGTTTTATTTCAATTGTATTTTGTATCTGTGCATTTTTAACAGTAAGTGTAGCATTTTTAATGGTAAGTGTGTACACGAAATTTATTATTTCAATCATTTTTTTTGGCAACTTAATTTTCAACACCATTTTATTACCTCATTGTTTCAATTAGAGTAAATAATTTTTTTTACTATGCTCTTTTTACAGAGCATAGTTTTTACTGTATGCACAACTGTTAACCGCACAGTTACACAATGCTTTTGAGATAAATTTTTAAGATGCTTGAAA
>JANMAV010000285.1:0-14577 GCA_031360055.1 Ferruginibacter sp. | reverse complement strand
AAAGGGTAATAGAGAAATTTTAAGAGAAATTGCACAGGCAATGTATGACCAAAAACAGTATCAACGTTCGTTAGATTATTGTGAACGCCTTTTAAGATTAGATGGTAAGGATGCCAAAGCCTTATACCAAGCTGGCCTAGCATTTCAAAAAATGGGGCAAAAAGAAAAGGGACAAGGTTTTTGTGATAAGGCAATAGAAATGGATCCTAGTTTAGCATCTAAAAGAACCAAGCAAATGAATAGCGATGGGGCTTTGTAAACAAATTATTGTCGATAAAATTTAATGTGTTTTTCAATATTTTAAAACTCGATTGATAATATATTTATCCTAAAGTAAAAAAGCCACCCCAATAATGAGATAGCTTTTTGTTTGTAGCGTACGGATTAAAGTTACTACTACTGTATAATTAAACTGTTTTTTGCAATAATGTTATTATTATTAACCAATACAACTCGGTAACTACCAGTTGGCCAATTATCTGTTGGTATTGTTACATTTGTTTGTTGCGTATTAATATTTTTACTAAATAATAAACTACCTAAGCTATTGTAAACTAATAAAATACTCTTGCTGCTAGTTGCCATAATTGTTTGTACAGCTGTATTTGCACCTTTTATTATAGAGTTGCCATTGGTAAATAAAATGTTATTTTTATTGCCATCTAAACTAATATTTACTATGTTTGAAAAGCTAGATCTACCCTCAGCATCAACATATTTTATACGGTAAAAATTTGTGCCATTTGTTGGGTTGTTGTCTACCACTTTGTAGTTATTAGCACCGTTATAAATGATGGTTTCAATGGTTTTAAATGTTGTGCCATTAATACTGCTTAATATATTAAATTTACCATCAATAGGGTTGCTTAATTCAACAATAAATTGTAAAGCTATATTTGTTTTATTTACTATGGATGCACTTAAATTTAATTTTTGTATTGGTAAAATGACAGTAGTTTGTTGGCAAGCTGCACTAGGGTTTACCACAGCATCTACCACAACTACATTTGCAGTTACTGTTTTTTCAGTACCATAATTAATTTTTGTAAGCGTTACATTTTCATTTACAGTGGATAAAGTTTGGGTGCTATAGGTAGGGCTTGTAAAATCGCAGGTGGCACCTGAGCTACGTAGAGCGTTTACTTTAGTTACTAATACATCGTACCTATTTTGGTTAGATACGTTGCCAAATTGGCTACCACTACTAAATACAAAGCCAGCATCAGGTGTTTGAGCTATGCCACCAAAGCAATACAATATATCTCTAAATACTCCAAATACATTAACTGATAATTGGTTACCAAGCTCATCTATCCTCAACAGCAATTCCTTGTCTGACTGTACAATTGGTGTTTGATGATCGTAGCCATATAAGGCGTAACTACCATCAATACACCGTATTATTTGATTGTTATAATTTATATCAGTAGTGCCATAGCGTTTAAAAAATAAAATATTTCCCATTGGGTCAATTTTCATTGCAAAAGTATGAGTTTGGTTGCCATCGCTACTTGAGCCAGAAATCATACAACCGTTATCAGGTGTTTGTACTATGCCATTACCTTCGCTAAAATAATAGGTTTGGTTGTTGTATTTTTTAGCCCATAGTACATCGCCATTGGCACTTAAATGTGTTACCAATACAGCATATGAAGTATCGTTAGTTATACGCCCAGTGGCCATAAAAGTACCATCTCTTAATTCAATAATTCTATTTAAAATCTCATCTTGAGAGCCAAGTGATGTATATTTTGACATAAACTGCAAACCGCCAGTGCTGTTAGTTTTTGTTACATACATATCAATACGAGTAGGAGACCCAATTTTAGATGACTCACCGCCGTACAAAAAACCTGAATCGCTAGTATTTTGGGCATCATGTAATACATCAAATAAAGTATCTCCATAAATTTTTGCCCACATTACAGCCCCATTATCATCTATTTTAATGGCATAAGTATCGTTACTGTGGCCTGCTAAAATAAACCCACCTCCAATAGCCTTTCTTATTTGCCTAAGCCTGCCAATACCAGCAGTAGGATTATAGGTTTTTGACCACATTTTTATACCAGCCGTATTAAGCTTAGTTACAAAATATTTGTACTCACTTTGAAAATACTCAGGGCCTGCAACAGTTTCTCCAGCTATTACATAATTACCATCGGCCGCTAATACAGTGCCATAAGGCACATCGTACTCTGTACTTTTTACTAAAGTTTCTTGAAAACTACCTTGTGCAAATGCACTATAATTAAATGTTAATAGTAGAAAATAGGTAAAATAATGTTTTAGCATTTGTAATTGATTAAAATAATTATGCTTATTAATATTAGTTGCATAATCAACTAATATTAATTTTACGTTTTTTAATTTTAAATAAAAAGACCTACAAAAAATAAAAACAAATGTCCTATTATTTCATATTCTTTGTTTTAAGTTGATATTTTTAAAAATTAAAATTAAAAATTAAATTTTATATTATAGTTGCTTTAAACAACTATATTTTATATAAGAGGACATAAAAAAGTGAAAATTAACCATACTCTAAATACAAAACCATATTTACAATTGCATAACTTAATTGATTAATTAATTGTGTATGTGCATGATCTTTAGCTGTTTACTTTATTAGATTGGCTTCTAACTTTTTTATATTCTAGCAATTATTAAATAGCACAAAAACATTTTTGTATCTTTGCACGACCTCAAAAATAAACTTCAAATAAACTTTAAAGGTCATTTTATAATTCGTTGCTAAATAGCAGCTAATTTATAATATAGTATCAATTAAAATATTTAATAGTAATCATAATTTGAGTTTTTTTACTCAAATTTTAATACAATACAATGGCAAAATTTATTTTTGTAACAGGTGGTGTTACTTCATCGTTGGGTAAAGGCATTATTGCAGCCTCATTAGCAAAACTTTTACAAAGTAGAGGCTTAAAAGTTACCATACAAAAATTTGACCCTTACTTAAATGTAGACCCCGGAACACTTAATCCTTATGAACATGGCGAATGCTTTGTAACCGATGATGGTGCTGAAACTGATTTAGATTTGGGCCACTATGAAAGGTTTTTAAACATACCTACTTCTCAAGCAAATAATGTAACCACAGGCCGTATTTACCAAACAGTTATTAATAGAGAAAGAGAGGGAGAATATTTAGGTAAAACTGTACAAGTAGTACCACATATAACTGACGAAATAAAGCGCCGGATGTTGCTACTTGGTAATGACGGAAATTTTGATATTGTAATTACTGAACTTGGCGGTACTGTAGGCGATATTGAAAGCCTTCCTTTTGTAGAAGCTGTACGCCAGTTGCAATGGGAGTTACCAGAAGAAGATTGTATGGTGGTACACTTAACTTTAATACCATATTTAAAAGCTGCTAAGGAATTAAAAACAAAACCTACACAACATAGTGTACGTATGCTTAGCCAAGAGGGTGTGCACCCAGATGTAATTGTGTGCCGTACGGAGCATCCTTTAAGTGAAGAAATTCGTAGAAAAGTAGCCTTGTTTTGCAATGTAAAACCCAATGCCGTTATTGAAGCTATGGATGCTAGCACCATATATGAAGTGCCCATGAAAATGCTGGAAGAAGGTTTGGATTTAATTGTACTAAAGCAACTTCAAATAAATGGGTATGCAGCACCTGAACTTAATAAATGGACCAGTTTTTTAAACAAATTAAACTACCCAAAAAGCAGAATTAAAATTGGTTTAATAGGTAAATATATTGAGCTGCAAGATGCCTACAAATCAATTTTAGAATCTTTTATACATGCAGGAGCAATGAACCAATGCAAGGTACAAATTGTAAATGTACATAGCGAATTTTTGACAGAGGAAACAGTAGGTGAAAAACTAAAAGAGTTAGATGGATTGCTTGTTGCACCTGGTTTTGGAGCAAGAGGAGTTGAAGGAAAAATTATTGCTGTAAAGTATGCAAGAGAGCAAAATATGCCTTTTTTTGGAATATGCTTAGGTATGCAAATGGCCGTTATTGAGTATGCACGTAATGTATTAGGCTGGCACAATGCACACAGTACCGAAATGGATGCTGCAACGCCTTACCCGGTAATTGCATTAATGGAAGAACAGAAAAAAGTAAAGAAAAAAGGGGGTACTATGAGGCTTGGTGCTTACCCATGTGAAATAGCACCTAATACACTTGCCAACCAAATTTACGAAAGCAATTTAATAAGCGAAAGGCACAGGCATAGATGGGAATTTAATAATAACTATTTGCAAGATTTCGAAAATGCTGGGCTAATAGCTAGCGGCCGTAACCCTGCCAGCAAATTGGTTGAAATTGTAGAGCTACGTAACCATCCATTTTTTATTGGAGTGCAATACCACCCCGAGCTAAAAAGTACGGTGGAAGAACCACACCCACTATTTGTACATTTTGTAAAGGCAGCTAAAGCTTTCGCAGATGCAAAAATTGGAGCACAATTACACAAAACTGAAAAAGAAACTGTGTAACGATGGATATTGAGAAACTGAGTATGGAGGCTCTAAATAGGCTTAGCACAGATGATTTTAAGCGTACACAAAAGCAGCCGATAATAGCTGTGCTAGAAAACATACGAAGTGCATATAATGTGGGTAGTGTTTTTAGAACTGCTGATGCTTTTTTGTTGGAAGCCATCTACTTAACTGGATATACTTGTACGCCACCGCATAAAGAGATTAAAAAAACAGCTTTAGGTGCTGAAGAAGCTGTGGACTGGAAACATTTTGCTACTGCAACTGAAGCCATTGAGTTATTAAAAAATGATGGCTACACAATTTTTGCTATTGAGCAAATTGCAAATAGCACAATGCTTAATCAAATTAATTTTAGCCAAAACCAAAAAGTAGCAGTAGTTTTTGGTAATGAAGTTACTGGAGTAGAGGTAAGTACAATAGCCCAATGCCATGGCTGTATAGAAATACCACAGTTTGGTACAAAGCATTCGTTAAACATAGCAACAGCTGCAGGGGTGGTACTTTGGGAATTGGTGAGAAGCAAAGCCCCCCTTAATCCTCCCGAAGGGGGGAGAATAGATCCTGGTTCTTTGTAGATTTTTTAAATTTTCAAGGTTGTGGTTTTTCCCCTTTCTTGCCCTTATTTTAGTAAGCGGAGAGGTTGGGTGAGGTTTTGTTTACAAACATTGGATTACGAATTTGGCTGCTGTGGCTGCCCCTATATTAATGTAGGGGGCGACGATCCATTCAGAATTTGTTTATTGATTTGACTTTTACCAAGTGCATAACTACTAACAAATAATTTGTGTATCTTTTTTAATTTATTGCCTTTGTGTTTCAAAATATTTATATGCCCACCATTAAAAACTACCTCTCCCTCATAAAATTTTCTCATACTATTTTTGCAATGCCATTTGCATTTATTGGTTTTTTTTTAGGAATAGCAGCTGGTTATTCATCTTGTACAACATCTCATTTATATCTATTTGAACCAAGTTTTTATCAAAAGTTAATATTTCATTTTTCAAACAGGTGGTGGGTATTTATTTTGATTCTAATATGTATGATAACTGCCCGTTCTGCCGCTATGGCTTTTAACCGCTACCTAGATAGGCATTTTGATGCTAAAAACCCACGAACTGCTGTAAGAGAAATTCCTGCCGGGGTTCTAACATCTAAAAATGCGTTGTTTTTTACCATTGCCATGTGTGTGGCATTTGTAATTTGTACGTATTTTATAAACAGTATTTGTTTTTATTTAAGTCCGGTTGCGTTATTTGTAATTTTATTTTACAGTTATACAAAGCGGTTTACGTATTTGTGCCACTTGGTTTTAGGTATAGGTTTAAGCCTTGCTCCAATAGGTGCTTACCTTGCTGTAACTGGTGTTTTTGCTTGGTTGCCTATTTTGTTTAGCATAGCAGTAATTTGTTGGGTTAGTGGCTTCGATATTATTTTTGCCCTGCAAGATGAAGCTTTTGATAAAGAAAATAATTTATATTCTATGCCATCTTTTTTTGGTATTAAGAAAGCATTAAATATTTCAATTGTATTACACTGTATAGCTGCCATAGCGGTAATTTACGCTGGTTACATTGGGCATTTTGGATGGTTATATTTTATTGGCACCGCAGTTTTTTGTGGTATGCTTATTTACCAGCACATAATAGTAAAACCTAATGATTTAAGTAGGGTTAATATTGCTTTTATGACGGCAAATGGCATAGCATCTGTTGTATTTGCCATATTTGTAATTGCTGATATTTTTTTGTTGCACTAACAGTAGCAATGTTTTATTTTTTTGTACAACAAAAAAGTTGTGCAAAGTATAATTTTATAAAATGGATATAAGTCTAAATAAATACATTTCTGAATCAGGCTTTTGCAGCCGCCGGGAAGCCGATAAATATATTGAAGAATGTAGAGTAAGTATTAATGGTAAAGATGCTGATAAAGGTAATAGAGTACAACTTGGCGATGTGGTTAAAATTGATGGAGAACCATTAAAAAAGAAAACTGCTCCAGTTTACATCATGCTAAATAAACCCAAAGGGGTTACCTGCACAACAGATGTAAAAGACAAAACTAACATAGTCGATTTTGTGAATTTTAAAATTAGAATTTTTCCAATTGGTAGGTTAGATAAATTATCTGAAGGGCTTATATTTTTAACCAACGATGGAGATATTGTAAACAAAATATTAAGGGTAGGTAATGGACATGAAAAAGAATACTCCGTTACAACTGATAAAAAAATTAACCATGAGTTTATACAAACTATGCGTACTGGTGTACGTATTTTAAATACCACTACTAAGCCATGTTTTGTAAAACAAGAAGGCGATACTCGTTTTAAAATCATACTAAAGCAAGGCCTAAACAGACAAATAAGGCGTATGTGTGAAACGCTTGGGTATAGAGTAACATCTCTAAAAAGAAATAGAATAATGAGCTTTACCGTAAAAGGATTAGATACAGGTAAATGGAGATATTTTACTGCAGATGAATTGGTATTGTTGCACAATATATTATCTACCAGTGTAGGTACAGCCGATGGAGACGAAGGAATGGGAGAGTAGGGTTGTGCATAATTATAACTATTTTAAAAATTCATTTTTAAGCTCGTATAAAACATTATTTAGCAAATTGAAAATGCCAACTATTTTTTGAGTTGGCGATTTAATTTAAGTATTAAATTATTTGTGATTATTAGCCCTAAAAAAAATCAATTTTTATGTTTTGACTTTAGTAAAGATTTTTACATTAAAATCTACTATACCTACCCTACAACGCAGCCGAACATAGCTAAACTTTCGAGTTCACAGTAGTACAAAAGTTTAATCAGGGAACCACTCCTTGCCCGGGGGGTAATCGGGCAAGGGTGTGCTTTTTTGTTACTTTTTTGCACAAGCAAAAAAATAACAAAAAATATTTATAGTCAGCTTAAAATAATTGTAACAACTTAAAACCATACTTTTATTAATAATATTCGATTATGTAGCTATTAAATAGTAGTGAATTGTTACAATTATTTTTTTATTGTAGTTTTTATAAGCAAAAAGAAATATTAAATCTTTGTTCTTTCCCAGCTAATTGTATAAATTAAAAAATGGATTATTACACAAGCATTATTTCATATTTACAAACTGTAAAGCTACTCCTACATTCCACTCTTTACTAGCCTGTATAACATCTTGTAAATCATCAATTTTTTTTCCTGTTACTCTAATAATATCATCCATAATTGCTGCTTGTACTTTTAAGCCACTATCTTTTATAAGCTTCACAATTTTTTTTGCATCTTCCTGCTTTAATCCATTTCTTACTATAATTTCTTGCTTAGTTATTTTACCACTTGGGTAGGGCTCTTTGCTAAAATCATAAATTTCTGCAGCCAAGCCTTGTTTCATACTACGGCTTATTAACACATCCTTTATTTGATCAATCTTCATTACACTGTCAGCCTCAAGGTTAAGTTTAAAGTCTTTTTTGTTAAGGTCAATCTCTACGTGTGCACCTTTAAAATCAAACCTATTTTTAATTTCTTTGCTTACAACGTTTATAGCATTATCAAGCGTTTGTAAATCTACTTTGCTGGCAATATCAAATGATGGCATGTGATTATTTTTTGCAAATATAATAATAGTTAAATATTGTTAGCTTTTAATTCTATTTTGTTCATCGCCAGCACCACCTGTTTTGCGTTGTAGTATTTTTAAAGGCTTTCCAAATTTGTAAGTGAATGTAATGCCTAAAATTCTGTTATCTCTCTTTTGGGTAAAACTTGCTATTGTATTTTGTATATTAATAACACCAGTATTGTTGCCAGAATTAAATACATCATTTAAATAAAATTTTAAGCTGCCTTTATCTTTTAATATTTGGGTTGATACGGCAATACTCATTTGTTGTTGGCTGCCAATATTAAACTGAGCTCTACTCATTTTTGATCTATATTGGCCGGAAATTTCACCATTTGTTTTTTTGCTAAATTTTATTTGGTTGTTTATGTTGGCATTAAAACTAGTCCCCCTTGTGTTTAATGAAAAACCATTTAATTGAGAATTTACTATGTTATGATTAACCTCTACATAAGGCATTACCGTTAACCATTTTGTAGCCTTTACTTCTGCATTGGTTGATAATGAAAAATCATTTACTGAACCATAATTATTTTCTTTAACTATAGTAGCATATCCTAATTGCTCAAAGTACTCATTAAATAAATTTTTGCTGTGTGTGTAATTAAAATTAGTGGTTAAAAATTTATTGTATGTGTGTGAAATTTCTAACACATTAGCAAACATTGGTTTTAAAAATGGGTTACCTGCTTCGTAAGTATATTTATCTATAAAAAATATAAATGGGTTTAAGCTCTCATAATCGGGCCTAGAAATACGTCTGCCATAACTCACACCAATATCATTTTTATCGTTAAGCGTATACCCTATAAATGTAGTAGGAAAAAGAGCAGTATAACTTTTAGCAAAAGTTGAATCTGGTTTTATTGGATTACCAAATTGGTTGCCATGATAACTTGTGTTTTCTAACCTTAAGCCTGATTGCAAGGTCCATTTTTTATAAGTTTTACTATAATTTATGTATGCTGCATGTATGTTTTCATTGTATTTAAATTGGTTTGTTTTATCGTTATCAATTAAAGATACGTTGTTGATTATATTAAAATAGCCAGCTACATTATTGGTATTTACCATACTTGTTTTTAAGCCAAATTCTATTTTTGCATTTGCTTTTAATGGCACAGTCATATCTATTTTGGCACTAAATATTTTTATAGCTGTAGGTAAATTTGCTTTTAATAACTCAGTATATTTTTTTTGCATTTCTGCTGTAAGATTTTCTGAATTAAAAAATTGGTTTTGTTTACTATCATACGTTAAATAATCTACATCTACAGTTAGTTCTTTACCTGTACTATCAAACACATGCCTTAAATTTAGGTTAGCGCCTGTATTATTAAAATTCTTTTTTTCTGAGTTTGTAGATACTAAAATAGAATCTACCATGCCTAAACTATTTTTTAAAAAACTGATGTTGTTTCCCATATCTTTTGATGGATTTGTGTACCCTGTTAATACTACACCAATAGTAGTTTTTTTAGTTGCACAAAAATCAACACCAAATCTTGCATTATAATTACTTTTCTTTTTATTAAAAGTTGCAGTTTGGTCAAAAATGGCAATAAGAATATTTTCATTATTTACATATTTTCTATTAATACTAAGTACCTGTAAATTTCTACGTTGGCTTTGGCCAAAAGTACTAAACACATTGAATTTGCCATTTTTGTAGTTTACATTTAAGGTATTGGCAGTACGTAAGTATTTACTAGTGGCAACGGTATTTTTAATTGTACCATTAAAACCTTTTTGTTTATTTCTTTTTGTTTTAATGTTTATTACACCTGAGTTACCAGCAGCATCATATTTAGATGATGGGTTTGGCATTAGCTCTATTTGATCAATATTGCTGGCAGGAGTAGCCTGTAGGTAATTTGCCAAATCTTGTGCACCCATATAGGTTTGTTTGCCATCAATTAAAACTACTACACCTTGTTTTCCTTTTAAGCTGATGTTGCCATCTTTATCTACACTAACACCGGGTGATTTTTCAAGAACTTCTAAAGCAGTGCTTCCGGCATTAGTAATGGCCGCCTCTACATTTATTACTGTTTTATCTAGTTTACGTTCTAAGTACTGTTTTTTACTAGTTACTACTACATTATCCAACAATTTATTGGTATTAATAAGAGCAATATTTTTTACTAAAATTTGTGTGTTACTAACCTCTATTGCCTCAATAGTATTTCTTTGATAGTCTATATTAGTTGCAGCAATTCCATATTTTCCAAATGGTACGTTATCAAAACTATATTTTCCCAATTTATCAGTTACAACAATTTTAAAAATGCTAGTATCTAATGCTTTATATAATGAAACAGTAGTGCCTATAATAACCTGATTAGTGATATTATTTGTCACTTTACCTGTAATTGTTGCATTGTTTTGTGCTTTTGCTCCTAAACCAAAAATTGTGGATATGGCTATTGCTAAAATTTTTTTCATAATTAATTTTTTTAAACTTGTATAGTTCTTTAGATTGATTAGTACCACACAAAAGTAAGTACTTTGTATTGCATAGTACATTGTTTTATAGTTAACGGTAAAAAAAAAGGATGATTGGTTAAAACCAATCATCCTTTTGAATATAATATTTTTAAAACTTTATTGGTATCTAGCTCTAATTTTACCAAAAACTATAGCTATAAGCCCTGCTAGCATAAGAAATATAGCTATTTCTTGTGCTTGAGAAATTTGTAGCCCGAAGAAATTATATGATTTATTTACCCGAGCGTACTCAATTATAAACCTTTCAGCACCATTTAACATTAAATAAATACCAAACATTACCAATGGCGTTTTAATACTTTTGCGTATTAACCATAAAAATAAAAACATTAACCCACATATAATTGTTTCGTAAAGTGATGTAGGTAATACTGGTTGTGGTAGTACACTGTAATGATCTTCCTTAACACCTGGTATAATTACACCATCATTATTTACATTTTGAGGAAAACTGTATGCAAAAAGCCAGGTAGGCAAAAATGATGGTCCTTTAAAATTTTTATGAGGTACATCAGCCAATGTTGGCGATACTCTATCTGTAACAAATAATGACTTACCAGTACTATCAGTTATCTTACCTTCAATAAAATAGCTACTATTTTTTTGTAAAGCTTTTTCATAATCTCCGGGTGCAGCTATAGTTACATTACCTTTTAAATCACTTATATAAGCACTGTTATATACACCCCAATCACCATCGCCAGCTACTTGGCAACCTATTCTGCCTACAGCATAAGCAATCATAAGGCATGGTGCAGCAGCATCTACCAAGTGGGTAAGTTTTATTTTTTTTGTGTATGCATACCAGCAAACTGCAATTGCTGCTAATATTAAACCACCGTAAAAGGTAAGACCACTTACTGAAAATAATTTGCCAACAGGGTCTGCCATAAACTCATCCCAATGTTCAAAATTATCAAAAAGCTTAGCACCCAAAATACCAAAAATGAGAGATAGTATTACAAAATCGCCAACTCTATCGTGTGGCCAAATTCTAACCTGGCGTTTTTCAGGCGTTTTTAGTTTTTGTTTATTCTTATCGTGCCATTTGCTTACTACAATAGCTATGGCTAATAAAATACCAGCAATAATACTGCCGCCACTACTAAAAATATATTCCTGTGTATTTACTTCAGGAGGTTTAATAAAAAGTAAGCCACCTAGTTTAAAACCAAAAATAAAACCAATAATGCCGTTAAAAATTAACTCGGCAATGCTTGCAGGCTTACCTACTTCTATTGTTTCTTCTACTGGGTGTAAAAGCCCTAATTTTTCTTTTCGTTTTAGCTCAGCACTTATTACCAAAGCTGCAGACACAAACGCTAAAGCTACCATTAACCCAAATGTATTTAATATTTTAAGTGCAGGCCATTGTACGCCAAACCAGTCTTTAAAAACATAATATAAATTGGGATACATAAATAGTATTTAGGTTAAAAATTTTTTGAGAATGTGCAATATAATACAACTTAGGGTTAATATAATGTTGTTGTATTTTGGCTAAAATAAAAAACCGTAAACTTGTATAGGAACAAATTTACGGAGTATACTGTTTTAAAATTTAGTTGCAATGAGTGTCAAATGCAGCTTTCAAGTTATCTGCAATCATTTGTGCACTTCTACCTTCTATCATGTGGCGTTCAATCATGTGTACCAACTGTCCATCTTTAAACAACGCAATGGCTGGCGATGATGGTGGGTAAGGCATTAAATGTTTACGAATTTCGTTAACTGCCTCTACATCAAACCCAGCAAAACTAGTAGTAATTTGATCTGGTTTATTGGTTGCTGTGTGTACAGCATGTAATACGCCAGGCCTTGCTGTACCTGCACTACAGCCACAAACTGAGTTTATCATTACTAATGTTGTACCTGTATTTGATAGGGTGTTTTTTACTTCTTCGGCCGATGTCATTTCTGTAAAACCATTTTCTGTAAGTTCCTCTTTCATAGGAATTACTAATTCTGCTGGATACATATGTATTTGTTTTAGAACTGCAAAATTACATGGTAAATTTGAAACTATCTCCTGCAAATTTTACAGCCCTGAAATTTCAATATTGTCAATATGGCGCTAAATAAATATCAATTTTGCCAAAATGGCTTATAATTCATTGTGGAACAGCGTTTGAATATTGCTATTTGTTGAATAAATATTTAAACAATTAAAATTAAAAAACATGTCATACGTAAAAGTAAACAACAACTACCGCAGTTTTGATGGAATGATGAAAGATATTTTTAATGAATTACCATCTGCTGTTAGTAAAGCAGTAAGAGAAGATGTACTGCATTACCCACCTGTAAATATAACTGATAAGCAAAACCAATATTTGGTTGAGTTATTAGTACCTGGTTTTGAAAAAGCTGATTTTGCTATTAAATTAGATAATAACATCTTAACTGTGAGTACTGAAAAGCAAATTGAAGGTTTGCAAGAAAATGATAAAATAGTTAGAAATGAATTTGGGTTAAAAGCATTTAAACGCAGTTTTACACTAAACGAAAAAATTGATACGGAAGCTATAGCTGCCCGTTACGAAAATGGAATATTAAAAATTGATTTGCCAAAAAAAGAAATTTTTAACGCAGGGGCTAAAGATATTAATGTAGTGTAAAAGTTTGTTTTTAAAGCCTGATTCAATGAAATTTTATATTAAAAATCATTAGTTTAATATAAAACATAAGTTTTGTTGATTATTGATGGTTGTTAGAATGAAAAACTCCTCAATTTTTTTGAGGAGTTTTTTTTATCGATATAAAAAAAGCCAACCAAAATTTGATTGACTTTCTACTATGAAAAAAAACAATTTTTTATAGATATTCAAATATTTTATTTTCACCTAATAACGCTGTTTGAACATTAACTACATTGCCGCTACTGTTGGTAACAAAAGCTACAATCCGGGTATTATTTACAGTAGTAATGTTAGCAGGAATGTTTACGTTATATGTTTTTTCAATATCGTTTCCACTACCACTTATTTCATCTCCAGTAATATTTGATAATACAGCTCTTAGCACACCATTGTACCTAAAATTAGCAATATTGCTTGCCCCTCCATATAAATTTGAAGAATAATTTCGCTGCGTAAATGTCAAATTATCTTCCACAACATATACAGTAAGCTTTGCTGTAGTACCAATTGATTGTTTATGATTTACCTTAATAGTAGCCGTTAAAGAACCACCATTGTTAGTTGAATTAATGGCAATTCCAGTAAATGACGAAGGTAAAATTGTATTAGTAACTTGGTTCACATTTTCGTACTGTGGCCCTGCCCAGCTGAAAGTTCTATTTATAATACCAGTTGGTACACCACTAATATTTTGGCTTGCAGCTACACTATTTCCCTGAGAGCTTATAAAGGGATCACCACCAAATAAATGAATCCCAACAACTATTGCTTTATTTGTTTGCTGTTCCAATAAATCTACAGCATATAAAATTCTAGGACAATTGCCACACCAAGTTCCTGAGTATTCCTCAACTAAAACTTTATGTACAAAATTATTATTATTAGTACCTGTGCCAGTACCTGTGCCAGTACCTGTACCAGTGCCAGTACCTGTTCCTGTCCCAGTTCCTGTTGTAGGAGCTGTAATCACAGTTATGGTTATAGTTGTTGATTTTACATTGCCAATAGTTGCATATAGGCTGAAAGTACCTACTTGCGTAAAAGTATAGTATGATGTAGTAACTAAAGAGCCATTAACGTAAATTTTAGATTGATTGGTAACATCTTCATTTTTTGAATTTGTTATTGTAAAAACAGCAATTGAATCTTTGTATATGTTTAAATTATTAGTCTTTAATGTAAAAACATCTTCAGGAGTTGTTGAAAAATTAGATTCAGTTTTTGTACAGGATGTTATCAAAATTATGGTACATAATAAAATCGTTGACAAGTAAAATATTTTTTTCATAATCGGGAGTTTTCATTTT
>JANMAV010000255.1:0-5051 GCA_031360055.1 Ferruginibacter sp. | reverse complement strand
TTACTTTATCCATTATAATTTTTTGCCCCTCATGCACAATTTTTTGTTCGTGGCTTTTTAATTCATGAGTTTGTGGGTCCAACACCATATATTCTTCTTCTACCCCTAACGTAAATTGTTTGTATGATAAATTTGCCATTTGTAAAGTTTGTTTATTAAATTATTTAGCAGACACTTTTAAATAGAGCTCAAATATTTTAAAATAAATTGTAGTTTTTTAAGGTATTTATTTATATAACGTTTCTTTGTTTGCACTACGTTTTATGTACTCACCCCAAGTTAAATTATCGGCACCTTCTATTTGTGATTGTGCTTTTTCAATTGCAAAAATTGCAGATGCTTCTACAACCCAATCAAAATTTTCTTGCCCTACACTAGTAAGCTCAGCATCTGGAGCTGGGTTACAAAAATCAATAGCATAAGGCACACCATCACGTATGGCTAACTCAACCGTATTAAAATCATAGCCAAGATATTTACAAATTCTCAAAACAATATCTTCCATTAATTTATATCGTGCAGCATCTGGCTTAAAATCTGCTACATAACGTAGGTGATGTGGGTTACGTGGTTCGTAAGGCATAATTTTTACGTATTTGCCACCTATACAATAACAGCGATAATATTCATCAAAAACAATTTCTTCTTGTAACATCATTACCAATTGCTCAGTTTCAGCATGTTTTGCAAAAAAATCATCTTTATCGTTTAATTTATAAACGCTTTTCCAACCGCCACCAGCATGAGGTTTCATGTAAGCAGGAAAACCAATGTAACTAAAAATATTATCCCAATCCATTGGGTATGCCAAGTTTTTAAACGATTCGTTACTAGTATCTGAAGGTAACTCATGAGAGGGTAAGATGACTGTTTTTGGAACAGGTACATCCATTTTTGTAGATAAGCAATTGTTGAAAAATTTTTCATCTGCACTCCACCAAAATGGGTTATTTATTACAGCGGTACCACACAAAGCTGCATTTTTTAAAAATGCTCTATAAAATGGCACATCTTGAGAAATTCGATCTATAATCACTGCATAGCCACTACTTTCTCCTTGTACAACTTTATCAATGCGTACTGGTTCTGCAATTATTCCATCAATGTTTTTGCTGTTTACTCTTTCAACAAATGCCTCCGGAAAACTTCGTTCTTTACCATGTAAAATGCCAATTTTTTTCATAATGATAGTTATTTAAGTATAATTGATTAAATAGAGATTATAACGTTTCAAATATATTTTTTAATGTTCATACAAACAAATTATGTTTTTAAAGTTTTTTTGCTTTTTAATTTAAATGCATTGCTTATTTTTGACAAAATGCTTATTAAAAATACGACCAAAATAGTTTCCAAAATAATTACTGATACATATACCATTACTTCAGCATTTTTACAAAGAGATGTACTAATTGATTGCTATTATTCTCTCGATTATTTTACAAATCCATTTATTAGCCTTTTATTAATAAATGATGGGCAAGATTTGCGTTCAATGGAGTTTGATTTTATTTTAGATAAATTGTATGTAGATGATGAGATTGAGCCAGTATTTTGTGTAGGCATACATTGTGCCCCTGATCGTAAAAACGAGTATGGTACTGCTAAAATATTGGATTATAAAGGCAGAGGTGCTAAGGCCGCTTTATTTACTGAATTTGTATTGCAAGAATTAATACCATTTATTAGAAAAAAATACTCAATTATTTCGTTTAAAGAAAAATCATTTGCCGGTTTTAGTCTTGGTGGGCTTTGTGCTTTAGATATTGTATGGAACCACCCCAATGAGTTTTTTAAAGTAGGTGTTTTTAGTGGTTCATTGTGGTGGAGAGATAAAGACCAAGCTGACGCTGATTTTAATGAAGATAAAGATAACATTATGCAACGCCAAGTTATAGAAGGCAACTACAGCCCTTGGCTAAAATTTTTCTTTGAAGTTGGCACACAAGATGAAAACGCTGATAGAAACAACAATGGTATTATTGATAGTATTGATGATTGTAAAGCATTAATGAATGAATTATACAATAAAGGCTACAAAGAAAAAGATATAAAATACCTTGAACTTGCTGATGGAAAACACGATGTGCCAACATGGGCTAAAGCTTTTCCTGCATTTTTAATTTGGGGTTGGGGTAAGTAAATTACTCAGCCAATTCTAATCCCCAACTTATTCCTTTTTGTGTGGCTGGTACGCCATTAATTATCCAATTGGCCGGTGCAGCATTTTTTAAATAGTAATCAAAAAATTGCGATAACCTTACTGACAAATCTTTTCTATTTCTACGCTCTACAAGGTTATGATCTTCTCCATTGTACTGTAATAACCAAACCTTTTTGTTTAATCTTTTAAGCGCTGTAAATAACTCTATACCTTGATACCAAGGCACTGAACCATCAGCGTCATTATGCATAATTAATAATGGTGTGGTAATTTTATTTGCAGCAAATAGGGGTGAGTTTTTTATGTATAAATCTGGCCTTTGCCAAAGTGTAGCTCCAATTCGACTTTGCTGTTTTTCGTATTGAAACTGTCTGTTTACTCCGGTTGTCCAACGGATGCCGCCATAAGCACTTGTCATATTACTTACTGGTGCACCTGCACTTGCAGCTTTAAAAATATTTGTTTTTGTAACTAAATATGCTACTTGATAACCTCCCCAGCTTTGGCCTTGTATAGCCATATTTGTGCTATCTACCCATGGCATTTTGCTAAGTGCCTTTGCAGCACTTACAACGCTATTGTATGCACTTTGGCCCGGTTCTCCATTTTTGTAGTATATATTGGGATCAAAAACTATATACCCATTACTAACAAAATAAGGAATATTTATTGTGCTTGCACTAGGTGCTGGAGCTCTGTAATTATATAACAAATCGCTATTGCGTTCGTAAAAATAAAATATAATAGGATACTTTTTTGTAGAGTCAAAATTTTCTGGCTTAAATAATAATCCTTCACTCATTTTACCATCAAACATTTTCCATTTATATAATGATGCTGTAAGCCAATTATACTCATATTGTTGTGTGGCAATGTTTGTAAGCCTAGTAAGGTTTATTAAATTATTACTTGTAAATAACTCTGCAGCAGCAATTGAGCTTTTTGTAAATAAATATTGGTTAACTTGTTGTGCTTTTATTGGGTTGCTAAGGCTGTATGCACCAGAATTTAAAACAGTAAGTTTTAATGGGTTGTTTAATTGCAAACTATAAAAACCTGCATGTTTATTTTGTTTATTTAAACTTTTTAATAAAATAGTATCATTTGTATTAAAAAATCTTTTTTCTATATCAGTTTGTAGATATGTGAACGATGTTTTATTGGCTCTACCAAAACCACTTGTAATATTAATTGGAGTTTTAGTTGCAGTAGGATCTACTTTCCAAATATCAAATTCATCATTTATTAATATATCTATATCGTTTTCTGTAAAGCCAGTTACAGCAATATTATCAGGATAATCTGGTTGATCATACTGGGTATCAAACAATGGTACTTTTATATTGTTTGTTATATTTTTTATACTTTTATTTTGTACTTCATACGTAAAATAATTTCTACTAACCGGGTTATACCAATATATAAATTTACCCATGGGTGAGGCAGTTACTCTTTCAAGAAAATTATCACCTATGAATGTAATAGCTCCCGTTTTACTATCAATTATGTATGCCTTTGATATTGATCTTCCTTGCCATTGTGATGATACTCTGCCGCCAGTTGTGCTTTGAGCTAGTACATAATTTGTATTGCCCTCATTTACCAAGGTAATATTTTCTAAACTATCTGCACCTAATTGTACAATTTTATTGGCATCATCTAAATGTATTACTGCTACATAACTTCGCTTTTGCTCTTGCGCTAATTGTTTTAATTGTTGGGGCTGCAAATAATCATCTTTATAAGTCCATACATCTAATTTTGCAAGCTCAAAATCTACTAGTGTAGTATCTTTTGGTTTTTGTATTAAGCAAGTACCAAAATATAATTTATTACCATCTTTACTAAATTTCAGATCAGCATCACTGCTTATAGTATTTTTTTGTGGTATGCCCTTGCTAGATTGTTGTGCAAGTATTATAGCAGTATCAGTTCCTGATTGATGATACCAAAGCTTATATATTTTTTGTAAGGCTTTAGTAGCACTATCTCTTTCAGCAACAAATACTACCTTAGAACCATCTTCGTTAAATGTAAAATTCTTAGCATCGTTAAAGCCTTTTACAATAGTATCAACTATTGATGTTTTTAAATTGTACAATAAAATACATGCTTTGCTATTGCTATCTTTTGTTGCTTTAGCTGTTTTTATTAAAAGTGTATTTCCTTGCTTATCAAAAATATATTCTGAAACTGGTTTAAATATTTTTTTATTACCTGTTTCTAAATTTTGTACGATAAGATCAGTTCCATCTGTATTTTTTTCATTTGTGCTGTTATCATCATCAGCATCCTGTACTGCGTCTTTTGCATTTTTGTAAATTTCATTTGCTGCTTTTTGAGCTGCAGCTATAACTGCTTGTTTTTCAATATTGCCTTTTACAGAATCTAAAGATATTTTTATGATTGAATCAGTAAGTTTTACAAGAGCATCAATTTTAATTTTTAAAGAGTCAGGTAACTTTTTCTTTGTACTATCTGCAATTGGTTTTTCACTTAAGTAAGCTAACCATTGGCCATTTTTTTCAGCAATTTTAAATGATTTTGTGTTTGCAATTTTAATAATACTATCTGTACCCAAGAGAATAATGGCAATTGAATCTTTAACCATTTCATCTGCCTTCTTTTTTTTAATTTTTGCTTGCCTAATAACTTCAAAAACTGGTTTAATTTTACAAATTGCAAACTTACTGTCATAACTAAAAACTACATTGTACCCTCTAGGTATTTGAGTAATTTTCAAATTGCTTAATTCTTCAATTATTAAATTGCCATCACCTTCTTGTGGGTTTATGGTATAGCCTACATATTTACCGTTGTTAGAAATTATTCGTTCACCTAAACCTTTCCAATTATCATATACACTATGTGTTAAAGGTTTTTTTTG
>JANMAV010000242.1:0-34182 GCA_031360055.1 Ferruginibacter sp. | reverse complement strand
TTACTTTGCAAGATGAAATGTTGTATAGCACCAATTACTTAGAGTTAGAAAAACTAAGACTTGGTAATAAATTACAGTTTGAAATTATTAATGATAGTACAATTGACATGAGTACTACATTAGTGCCTCCCATGTTATTGCAACCTTATTTAGAAAATGCAATAAAGCATGGTATTAGACATTTACAAAATACCAATGGCAAAGTAATTATTAAAACGCTGCAAAAAAACAATACAATTATTTGTACCATAAAAGATAATGGTGTTGGCTATAAAAATGCATCGGTTTACAATAACGTAAATAAACAACATCATCAATCATTAGGTAACACTTTGCAACAACGTAGGGCCGATCTGTACAACATTCAAGTTGCTATAGAAACAAATATTGAGCAGGGCGGTACAATAGTTACCCTTAGTTGGCAACATGAACAATTAGTATAAAAACAATGAAGAAAATAGATACCATTTTAGTGGATGATGAGCACAATAATTTGCAGTTTTTGCAAGCATTATTGGTTGATAATTTTGCTCAACTAAATATTGTAGCTGCAGTAGATAGTGCTGTTGATGGTTTAAAATTAATTAAGCAACACAAACCACAACTCGTTTTTATGGATATTGATATGCCAGTAATGACTGGGTTTGAGTTATTGAAAATTTTGGAACCATTAAGTTTTGAAGTTATTTTTGTTACAGCTTATAATAGTTATGCTTTAGAGGCTTTTGATTTTAATGCAGTAGCTTATATTACAAAACCAATTATAACTGAAAAGTTAATAATTGCAGTTAATAAAGCAATTCATAAGATTGAGGAACGTAGTTACACTCAACATATTTTTTCATTGTTAGAAACTGTTCAACAAAAACCAGAGACTGATAAAATAGCATTACCTACTTTACAAGGTTTGCAGTTTGTAAAACTTTCTCAAATTTATTATGCTGAAAGTAGTGGCAATTACACCACCTTCTTTTTAATAGATAATGTAAAAATAATGGTAAGCAGGCAAATAGGTGAGTATGAAAAATTATTACCTGTAGATGTATTTGTACGGATACATGATAAGCATATTATTAATTTAAGTAGTATTAAAGAATACATTAAGGGTAATGGAGGAGAGGTAATTTTAGAAAACAATATAAGGTTAACGGTTGCTGCTAGGCGTAAAGATGAGTTGCTAAATAGATTTGATAAATGGTTAAAAAAAATACCAAAGTAATTAGCCTACTTTATTTATCTCCTATACTTTATTTCTTTTTAACATTCAAAAAATATATGTAAACATTCATATTATTTTTTTGAAACACAATATTATATCTTTTAAAAAAGTTTAGTCTATGTCATTGCTTTAAAATAGTTAATGGCTACAATTATTCCATCTATATTTATTATTCAGTTCAATGGCCTAATTTGAAATTTTAGATGAAATTATTCCGACAGAAATTTGCATTAGCTTAAATGTCATTTCACTGCTGTATTCTTTACGCTTATACAATTATCTCCATCACTTATACATTGGCTATTTTATAGTAATTATTTGCAACACATCTTTACGCAAACTAATTATTATGCCAAAACTATTACATGCCATTGCATTGATATGCTCTTTGCTATGTAGCCAACAAAGCCAAGCACAGCAGCCACTCAATCAAATAAACATCATCACATTTAATGTAAAAAATAAACTACCTGCAGATGTTGGTAGTTGGAATAATAGCCCTGCTGCTGTTATTTTAGTAGCACAAAAAATGCCCCAAGTTAATATTCAAGGAGCAAAATTATTAGTGCAAATTAGGCAAGCAGGTACAAAACTTTGTGGTAGCAATCTGCAAAGTAGTTCCATAATTGATTCGTTTACTATAAGAAATTTTAGCACTGCTGAAATTACTAATGGCTTAACCCAATGCCCTAAACTTACAGCAGGTAGTTATAGTTTGTGTGTGCAATTCTTTAATGTAGATAGATATCCAATAAGTAAAGAAGTATGTAAAGATTTTATAGTGGAAGATGCCGTACAAATTCAACAAAGTTTTACTCCTCCCCAAAATACATTCCCAGCAAATGATAAAAAATTTACCGAAGCTGAACTTAAATTACCAATAACTTTTAGGTGGACACCTGTTGTACCAAAACCAAGAGAGTCAGTTACTTACCGCTTAAAAGTTTGGCAATTAATGCAAGGGCAAAACAGTACACAGGCCATGCGTAGCAACCAACCAATAGTAGAGAAAGATGTTGCAAACCTTACACAGGCAGTAATAAACAATATCTATACAGGCCCTTGTAAGCCACCTTATTTGTGTGATTATATTTGGATGGTACAAGCCGTAGATAAAGAAGGAAAACCTATTGGAAGCAATAGTGGCAATAGTGAGCCTACAAGTTTTTCAATGTCTAATTGTAGCCCTGAGTATGAATTAAAATTTGATAGTGTATACTGTGGGCAAGATGGTAAAGTGCATGTGCAAGGGCATGTAGCCATTACCCCTAAAATTGGCATAACTATTAATAGCGTACAACTTACAGCATTAAACATAAATAATTATTTAGGTGCTGCTGTGCCAACAACCTTGACTTTGCCAAGTACACTTACTGCTGCAGGTAATAATTACCCCTTTAGTTTTATTGTAAATGTAGATATGTGTAATAAAAAATTATTTGTTGGCTATACCATAAATAGTTTTTGTAATAGTACAGGCATTACCTCTCCAACATATTGTGCAGATAGCATAGCCATGCCTTGTTGTAAATGTAACCTTTGCGATAGTAGCATTGTAAAATGGACATTACCTCAACAAATTAAATTTGATTCAACTACAACCAATAATACTGCAACACTGTATGGGGCAATTAGTTTTGGCCCTTACCCAATAGTAAAACTAAGTACTGAAATTGTAGATTTTTATTGGTACACAGAAGGAGATTGTAAAAAATGTAGTAACAATGATTTTTATTGGGGCAATTTAGTAAGCGGTAATATAGGAGGAATGATGGGTACAAGCGTTGCAGATGCTGCTGGTACACCAATACCAAGCAGCCACCAATTAGATTTTATTAGCAATACCCTAAACGGAATAATGTTAAATAATACACTTAATCTCAACATTAGCCTGCCCCCACAAACCCAATTAAGTTGTTGTACAGATTGTTTTAGATTTTGCATTAGATACACTGCAACATTTATGCATAACGGTGTTTGTAAAACTTGCAGTATTGTAAAATGTTATGAAGTAAAACGAACACATAAAAAAATAGGTAAACAAATATTCATTAATCAATGTGGTGAAAGTGGTGTAATAGTATCAAATGGCGATATACCCATTAAAGATTAAATAAAACTAGATAACCTCATTAACTTAAAAATATTAGCGATGAAAAAATATATAACCATACTGTTTACTTTATTATGCATTGTATTTACTAATAAAAAAATACATGCACAAATTTTAGCCGCTGGCGATGCTGTTGTTACTTTTGGCGATGCTGTATACACTTACCCAGGCTTAACCCCACCAAGTAATTTAGTAATGGAGGTATTAAGAACTAGTAATACTGCAGCAGCAGCTCCAAACTTAGGCACAGTAGCAAACCCTGCATTAACTTGGGCTACTTTTATGTATTACGATGCCCGTTGGACAACCACTAACCTGGGTAAAATTTTTGGTGTTACGATTGATAATAATAAAAATATTTTTGTATCGGCAACAGGTTTTGTTGGCCCACAGCCAGCAGGTAAAAGCACTGGCGGTGTTTATAAAATTGATGGTATTACTGGTACACCAAGTTTAGTAAAAGATTTAAACCCCGGTGGCCCAAATACAGATTTAGGATTAGGAAACATTAAATATTTTAATGGGTATTTATACATATCCAATTTAAAAGATGGAAAATTATATTGCATACAAGCTACAACGCCATACACAACCATGGCCACGTACACACCTACCGGTTGGTCAGCAAATGATAAACCTTGTGGGCTTGGTATACGTAATGTAGGGGGTAGCCCTAGGTTGTATTTTAGCCGTAATGGTTTTAATGCTGCTACTACAAGTATTTATTCAATTAACATATTGCCAGGAGGTTTATTTGGTGTGTTACAAAACACAGAAATTACTGCTGCTGCCATGCCAACATTTAACAATGCAAACCCAATAACAGATATTGCTTTTAGTAAAACAGGTAGCCAAATATTATTGGCACAAAAAACTAATCCCTATGGTGGTTGGAACATTCCTCAAGCAAATATTGGTGGTAGTGCACATGCCTCTACTGTACATAAATATAATTATATTGGAGCATCATGGGTAAATGCCGTACCAAATTTTAATATAGGCTACGGCGTATCCTTAAACAACAGTGCTGGTGGTGTTGATTTTTCTGATTTTCAAATAAATAAAAATGGAATTACATTTTGCGATACCAGTATTTATGTAACAGCTGATGCAATTACGTTTGGCAATTCAACTGCTCCAGTTTTAAATTATTATTGTTACGGCATGTCTGGCTTTAACAACCAAACCGGTGCTGGTAGTAGCACAGGTATTAATATTGATTTTAATAATGCATCAGAAGCAATAGCAAAAGGCCACTATGGCGATGTAGAAATTTTAGATACATTAATAGAATGTGCTAACCCTGTACCCTGCCCTTGCGTAGCTACACCCAGGCCATATTTAACTTGGGTCACATCATCAACCGCAGGTACAGCTGGTACAAATAACCAATTAGATTTAAGCTGTGGAGAAACATATACTGATAAACTTATTTGTTACCAACCGTATATCATAAATATGGCAAGCCCTTGTGGGCCTAACTGCCCTGCAGATAGTGTTATTACAACCATACAATATCCTAGCGGTGCCACAGCAATATCATACAGTACTACGGGTGTGCCTTTGCTAGCAAACCAGGTAGGAACGTATACCATTACCATAAAAGTAAAATGTGCCGGGGTATGGTGTAAAGAGTGTAAACTAACATTTATACAAACAAAAAAATGTGAGCCTCCTTGCGATAATTGTAAGGATAAAGTACAAGCTACCTTTAACCCTGCACTAAGTAACGTTAATGTACAAACAAACCCCACAGCATCTACCCTAAATGCTGCAATAACTTTAAATGGTGGTGCAGATATCTATACTCAAATAAGAGTAAATGTAGTAGATGTACAAGTTACTAGCGATAACCCAGCCTGTTTGCAATGTTATAATATTCCAAACCAATGGGGTAGTTTAACCAATGGAGTGCTAGCTGGTTTTGCAGCAACTTTTACATCGTACAATAATATTGCTGCAACAAATGCAAATAATAATGTAAGAGAAATTGTATTTAATGCAGCCTCAGCTACTGCAATACCTGCAGGTACTAATCTTAATTTATCAATACAAATACCTGGTGTAAACCCAATAAGTTGTTGCTGCATAAAAGTGGTAGTGTATGTAAAAATTACTTATCGAAACAATAAGTGTGAAGAGTGCAGTAAAATAGTAAAAATAGCAGTAAATGAATGTGCACCAAAAAATGGTGATACCGATGGAAAGGGCACGTATAGTTTTGATAAAGCTGCACAACCCCAACCAATGATAATGCATAAGCCATAAGTTTTATGAAATTATGCAATAGTATTATATAAATTGTTAATGGTTTTTTACTTTAAAACCTAAAAAAATGAGAATATTTTTTATCATTTTAATTTGCATTACAAGTAAAGTAATTGCACAAAAAAAAGCACCTGTTAGCCTATCAGGTACGGCTGGCATTACGTATGAAGGTTATGGCTTAAACCGTAATCCTACAGGGTTTACTGGTTACCAACCTCGTAGGCCTTATAACCAGGTAAGGTTTAATTTTAACCCAATTATAAAGGCAGGTAAAAATTTTAATTTGCCTATTAATATAAATTTTGCAGCACTGCCAACAAATTTTGCTGGGCCATATACGGGTATAAAAAAACCAACCTTTGGCCAATTTATTACTAACCCAAGTAACAGCTTTGGTTTAAACCCAACGTACAAATGGGCTGAGTTACAATTGGGCACTCAATACCTAAAATACTCTGATTTATCAACTGGTGATATTGCCATATTTGGTGCAGGGTTTGTTTTAAAGCCTGGTGATTTTAGAATTAAATTTTTTACCGGTAAATCTCAACAAGGCATTGATTATGCACCTACTCCTTTGCCTGCTGTGCAAGGAGCATTTAAGCGTACACATTATATGTTTAGTATTGGTAAAGAAAAAGAAGGCAATTATTTAGTTGCATTTAATTTTGCTAAAGGTAAAGATGATATTGCGTCAGTAGCTACTCCTCCTCTTACAATTTTACCTCAAGAGAGTTTTGCAGTGAGCATGCAAGTAAATAAATTTTTTAAAAAGGGCTTTTACATTACCACAGAAATTGCCGATGCCATTTTTACAAAAAATGAAAACGATGCAGCAAGTGTAACCATCAAATCGTTTAAACCATTTATAGAAGCAAAAAATAGCACCGTGCAAGATGCTGCTGCACAAATATCACTTGGCAAAAAAAGTAAAGATTTAGATGTTGGTTTAACTGCAAAATATATAGGTGCTGGTTTTCAGGTTACTGGCTATCCTTATTTACAACCAGATAAATTTGACTATACTGTAAATACTAGGTTTAATGCCTTTAAAAAATCTACTAATGTTGTTGCTAGCATTGGGCAAAGAGTAAATAATATAAGTAATACTACAACCAAGGCTAAACAGTTTATAGGTAATTTAAATTGGTTTACACAGGTTAATGATAAATTTAGTTTTAATATTAATTTTAATAATTTTGGTTTCAATAGCAATGGCTCTACTACCTTAGGTATACCAAGTATAAAAAATGTAAGTACCGATGCTGGTTTTACCCCAACCTATACTTGGGTAAACACTAGTATGAGCAACACTATTAGCCTTAATTATAATTATAGCAATTATAAAGAAACATATATTTTAGCAGGGGTACCTACTACTCAACTTAACAATACCCACACAGCATTACTATCATACATACCTGTATATTTTAATAAAACCTTAAGTCCAGATTTTAGTGCATTGTATTTTTACAATACAGCAACTGCTGTAAAAATAATGTTTACAACATTAAGTGCAGGTTTGGCAATGCCTGTGGCTAAAAATAAGATAAAGCTTAGAGGGCAATTACAATATACGTTGGGTAAATTAAGTGGCTTCTCGGCCGATAATAATTTTATAGCAAGTGCCAATGTAGATTATGCAATAAACAAAAAACTTACTTGGGCAAACTATCTTACTACAAATTATTATAAATATGGAAACCAACTTGGAAACCCATTTATTGGGGCTAACTATTTGGAGAGTACGTTGAGAACAGGTTTACAAGTAAAGTTTTAAGTAATATTTTTTATAAAAATAATTTTTTACTTTAATCTCATTTCATTAAATTTTAAATAAATGAAAAAACTTTTAATAATTTCTAGTTTTTTAGCAATAGCATGTACTTGTTGTGCACAGCTTACTATTAATTTAGTATTAAATACCAAACCGCCTGCTATAATAAGCCAATGGGCCAGCACAGCAGGCACTGTAACGCTAATTGTAAATAACCAACAAGCCCCTCGTAGAGCAAAAATTAAAGTAACAATTACAACGGTAAGTGGAGATGCAGTAGCAACAACTGACCTTACTAGTGCTACCATTTTTTTGTTTAATGATGGTAATACTATTTTAAATACAACTTCTGTTTTTCCATTTGAGTTGCAACGTTTTGTAGGAAAATACCAAAATACAATAAATAAAACTGGTGCTCTGCCAGCAGATAATTATATGTTCTGTGTAGAGTTAATAGATCCAAATTCAGCCGGAGCAGTTGCAGCAAAACAATGTAGAAATTTTATAGTTGCAAACACACAGTTGCCAGTGTTAATGATGCCTTATAATGAGCAACTGTTAGACCAACGAAAAGCAAACACCGCCATAATATTTAGATGGACCCCCCTAACACCTGCCCAACAATCATCCATAAATTACCGCTTACAAGTATTTGAAATATTGCCTGGCCAACAGCCTATGCAAGCATTAAGAGCAAACCAACCCATTGTAGATAGAGTTATTACCAATACAACACAATTTATATGGCAACCACAAGGTATTTTAC
Source organism: Ferruginibacter sp. (assembly GCA_031360055.1). GTDB lineage: Bacteria > Bacteroidota > Bacteroidia > Chitinophagales > Chitinophagaceae > Ferruginibacter. The sequence goes on along the minus strand of JANMAV010000242.1, from coordinate 26,039 downwards.
ATGCTTATGCTGTTTCAGATACAACAACTGATAGTACAAATTCATCAGTTCAAATAACTGATAAAATGAAAAGTAATAAAATCTTCCCATCCAATAGTCAAAAAATTTCAAAATATATTTGGACAATTCAAACAACAAATAGCCAAGGTGTGCCCTATAATCAAACTGATGGAAGTGGAGAGGGTAGAAGTGAACCTAAAATTTTTATTGTACAGTAAGTTTACATCCTTATAAAAAATAGCAACTTATAATTCCCTAATTGCTTTAGAGGAAGTAAATATGTATGAAGTTGATGTATTATAATTTTCACCAACTAACAAAAACTATTGTTACGGTAAAAATTTTTTAAAATTATTTGTGGATTTTTTATTACGCAGCATCATACAAAATAAATTGTATGAAGTGGTTATTTGTAATTTTTGTTATTGCTACAGCTTTGGTTATAAAAAATACCATAAAACCAACTGTAGGTACAGTTAAATTGGGCGTTCCTTTTAAAGTAGATAACGAAGCAATTACAAAATCCAGACTTGAGTTACATACAAAAAAACTTAAAACATATTTACAAAAAAATGGGTTTAGTAGCCAATATTGTTTTTTGGTAGATATGAAAATACCCTCAGGTAAGTTTAGATTTTTTGTAATAGATGTACTGAAAGATAGTATAGTTTCAAAAGGATTAACTACTCATGGTAGTGGGTCTATATACAATAAAGATTCTTTAATTTTTTCAAACAAACCTGGCAGCCTATCTACATCTGTAGGAAAGTATGTAGTAGGAAACAGTTATGATGGTAAATTTGGTTTAGCATTTAAACTTAGAGGATTAGAAATTACAAATAGCAAAGCTTATGAAAGGTTTGTAGTTTTACATGCACACAGTTGTGTACCAAGCACAGAAGTTTTTCCAAATAACATTTGCGAAAGTTGGGGGTGCCCAACTGTAAACCCAACTTACTTGCAAACATTAAAAAAATATATTGATAAAAGCGAAAAGCCAATTATGCTTTGGATATATTATTAAGCATATTGATAAAATTGTTCTATCAAAAACTTACAGAAAGGTATCATTTTTAAGCTATAATTTTAGCATAATTTCATTGTCATTTTTGTTTTGTTCCGGAATAATTGAGACAGGTGAAGAGAAAAATATTAAAAAGCCATAGGTACTTCTACTGCTAACAATTCAGCATCTGCAGTTGCTGTTATATCTACCGCATTTGTGTCGTAAACCCCAACTGCATCTCTTTTGTTAAATTCAATACCATTAATAGTTACAGCACCTTGTATCACTACAATATACACACCGTTTCCTGCAAATGCATTTTGGTAAGTTATAGTTTTGTTGGCTTCTATGTTTGTTAAACTAAATCTAGCATCTTGGTTTATCCAAAGGGCATTATCCTCTTCCCTTGGCGATACTACAACTTGCCATTTGCCATTACGTTCATCAATATTAAAAGTTCGTTGATCGTAACGTGGAGCTATGTTTTTTACCTTAGGAAAAACCCATAATTGAAAAAGAGTTACTTCATCAGTAGCTGACTCATTGGCCTCACTATGTTGTACACCAGTGCCTGCACTCATTATTTGCACATCGCCAGCTTGTATAATACCAGCACCACCTGTACTGTCTTTATGTTTTAATGCCCCAGTAAATGGTATGGTTACAATTTCCATATTATCATGTGGGTGGGTAGGAAAAGCTCCTCCGCCAGCAATCCAGTCATCATTCAATACTCTTAATGCTCCAAAATGTACTCTATCAGTACTATGCCAACTACCAAAACTAAAATAATGTGCAGGTTTTAACCAGCCATGGTTTGCAGTGCCTCTTTCGTTTGCCCTTGTAATAATTGTTTTCATTAGTTAAGTTTTATGTTAAGAAATAAATTCAATGTTTAAACATCAAACATTATACCAAAGCAAGTTTACGTCATAAATGCAGTTTACTAAGTTTAAAAATATCATAGTATTAGTCAAACTTAGGGGGCTTTAGGGGGCTGTTCTATTAAAATCTTCGGCAGTTAGTGCAGTGTTTTGGTCTTCTTCTCTATCTTCATTATACTCTATAATAAAATTATTTCTTCCTTCACCTATTAATATGCTTAAAAATTTTTGTTGTACTAGCTCCAGCATATTTAAGAAAATAAAAATGGCATGTATACGGTTTTCACACTCATCAAATATTTTTTCGAAGGATAAGGTTTTTTCATTTTTGCTTATGTACAACATTTTTTCTCTTACAGCTTCCATGGTATAATCATATTGTAATACAGTGTGTACCGGCCTATTATTTTTTTCGTGTAGGCGTTGAGCTATTTTTTCAAAAGCCTTCATTAATTTAAAAAGCGTAAGCGTTTGTATTTCGGTGCCTTCTCCTGCTTCTTCTCCTATACTCATTAATTCTTTTTGCAGATTGCCTCTTTTTATCATAAGCATACGCTCAGCTTCCATTTCAGCCATTTGTGCAGAGGCTTCTTTAAACTTTTTGTATTCTAAAATTTTATCAATTAATTCCTGTCTTGGGTCAATTTCGTTACCTGCTGCATCTATTTCTTTACGAGGTAAAAGCATTTTTGCTTTTATTCTCATAAGGGTGCTAATAAACAAAATAAATTCGCTGCTAAGCTCTATATTTAATTTTTCGGTTTGGTGAATATGGTCTAAAAAATCGTTCGTAATTTTTGTAATGGGTATATTATATATATCCAACTCATCTCTTTCTATAAAAAAAAGTAAAAGATCAAAAGGGCCTTCAAACTGATCTAATTTTATTTGATACGATTCTGTATTTGCACTCACAATTGTAAAATATTAAAAATGAAAAAACCCTTTGTATTAAAACAAAGGGTTCTGTAAAATTAATGATTTTTAAGTAATTTATTTCCTTAAAGCATCACGTATTTCAGTAAGCAAAACTATATCAGCTGCTGGTGCTGGCGCAGGTTCAGCTGCTTTTGCTTTTTTCATTTTATTTATAGCTTTTAAAGCCATAAATACAACCATTGCAATCAATAAAAAATTTACTACTGCCGATATAAAATTACCGTGAGCAAATACAGGGCCTAGCTTTTGAGCATCTGCTAAAGAAGTAGTTCCAGTAGCTGCTGCAGCTCTAGTAGCATCATTTAATCCAACATACATATTGCTAAAATCTTTTCCTGTAACCATACCTACTAATGGTAATACCATACCATCAATAAATGCAGTTATTACTTTTCCAATTGCAGCACCCATTACAACCGCAGTTGCAAGGTCTACTAAACTACCGCCGGCAGCAAATTCTTTAAATTCTTTAATTACACTCATAAATTAGGTTTTAGGGGTTTATAATGAATATTGTAAAGAAAGTGAAATATTATTAAAAACTATATATGCCACATAACTATTTATTTGCCATCTTTACTTATATAGTAAAAAGTTATGAACAACAAAGCATTTAACTGGTTTATCTTCGTTTCCTTGTCGTTGGTATGGGGTAGTAGTTTTATTTTAATGAAAGAAGGTTTAGTCGCATTAACTGCTTACCAAGTTGCTTCTATTCGTATAATTGCATCGGGTTTGGTATTACTACCTTTTGCATTAAAAAATATTAGTAAAATACCTGCAAACAAAATTTCATTAATTTTCTTAAGTGGCATTTTAGGAAGCTTTTTACCAGCCTACTTATTTTGTATTGCCGAAGCAGGCGTAAATGGTATTGATAGTGCATTAGCCGGTACACTAAATGCACTAACCCCAGTTTTTGTACTTATTATTGGGGCTATATTTTTTGGTAGCAATGCTAGAGGCAATAAACTTATTGGCATATTTATATCACTCACAGGTAGTGTATTATTATATTTATCTCAACCTAATGTTGCACAAGTAGGTAATGCTATTAATGTATTATTATGTGTGCTTGCTACTATATTATATGGTGTAAATGTAAACATGGTGGGAAAGTATTTAAAAGATATTCCTTCGCTACATATAGCAAGTGTAGCATTAGTATTTATAAGCATACCTGCCGCTATTGTTTTATACTTTACTGGTTTTTTTAATGAGGCATTTTATAGCAAACCAATTATAGCATCTGTAATATATGCTTCTATATTAGGTATATTGGGAACTGCAGCAGCTTCAATTTTCTTTTATATGTTATTAAAAAGAGCTGGTGCTACTTTTGCAAGCATGGTTACTTATGCAATACCTGCTGTGGCCATTGGCTGGGGTATAATTTATGGCGAAAAAGTAGGCTGGCAGCAGGTCGTGTGCTTGGCTATAATATTAAGTGGGGTGTTTATTGCTAATAGAAATTTCTCAAAACTTGTCCCAATCTTTCGGGATGATAACAACGATTACAAAGCACACAAAGAGGATTTAAAATAATAGTTTCTTTTTTACTTTACTGTAGTTATCAAAAAAAATAATTTCTTTTTTATTAGGGTTAACAAGTGCTTTGCTCCCTAAAAATTTTTCAGCCTTTTTATTATAAAAGTTTAGGTAAATAGTATCGCCAATTTTTGTGTATTTACCCGGGTATGATGTGTTTTTTACACTATCAAACAGTTGCATATAAAATTCAAAAAAATTATTTTCTTTAATTTCAAAATAAGCATCATTCATGTCGGCAATGCTATTGTATTTAGTGATGGTGGCCGATTGTGCAAACTGCTGCTTTGCTGCACCCCTAAAACTATTGTAGCTGCAACTATATAAAAAAATGATGCTGGTGATGATAACAAATATTTTCATTGTGCAAAAATATGCCTTTAAAATAGGTTATGCATAAAATTTATAGTAGTGATTTTATTCCCCTAACTAAATTTTTACAAACCTGTTCTTTTATATACATCTATAATGTCTGTAATGTTGAAAAAAGAGCAAAAGCTTACTTTAGCCCAGATAGTAGCGGTTATACTTTTTTGCAGCAATTGAGCAAAAAAGATAATAGCGTATAGCTGGATACTGTTGTTAAATGGCCATTAAATGCAGAGGCTTCTAAAAATAGTAATTATATATGGTATTTGTACAAATAAAAGCCATACATAGCTTTAAAGTTTTTCTAATAAACTTTATTTGTTAGATAAGACTAACATTAGTATTTTTGTTTAGCAATATTTAAAATTGTTTTACTATGCATAAAATAATACTCGTATTAATTACTTTTTTTGGTGTACAAACAACCAAGGCACAAACAACTACAATTTATGGGAAAGTATTTACAGAAACCCATAAATTAACATCTGCCACAATAATAGTGAAGGACACAAAATTTTTTGCTATTACTGATAGTGTTGGTAATTACAGTATTATAAATGTACCAGCTGGTACTTATAAAATGAAAGTAAGCTGTGTTAATTATGAAAAAATAGAGAAATTAATAACCATAAATAATTTTGATAGCTTGCAGGTAGATGTAGAACTTAAAAGCTTTGCCAACAGTTTGAACGAAGTGGTAATTACAGGTACGCAAAAAGCTACAAGGAGATTAGAAAGCCCAGTAAATGTAGAAGTATATACACCAACTTATTTTAAGAAAAACCCCACACCCAATATTTACGAAGCACTACAAAATGTAAATGGTGTAAGGCCACAATTAAATTGCAATATTTGTAACACTGGCGATATACATATTAATGGGCTTGAAGGGCCCTACACTATGGTGTTGATAGATGGTATGCCAATTGTAAGTAGCCTATCAACAGTGTATGGTTTATCTGGCATTCCTAATTCGTTGGTAGAAAGAATAGAAATTGTAAAAGGACCAGCCTCTTCTTTATACGGTAGTGAAGCAGTTGGCGGATTAATAAACATCATTACCAAAAAGCCACAAAATGCACCTCTGTTTTCGGCAGATGTGTTTAGTACTACTTGGGGTGAAACCAATACCGACCTTGGTTTTAAGTTTAGTGCTGGTAAAAAAACAACAGTACTCACTGGCGTAAATTATTTTAATTTTCAAACCATAAAAGATAAAAACAACGACCATTTTACTGATATGACTTTGCAAGACAGAATATCGGTTTTTCAAAAATGGAATATAGAAAGAAATGATAATCAATTGTTTAGCCTTGCTGGGAGGTTTATGTATGAAAATAGATGGGGTGGAGATGTGCGTTGGAACAAAACTTTTAGAGGTGGTGATAGCATTTATGGCGAAAGTATTTATACAAGTCGTTACGAATTGTTGAGCAATTACCAACTGCCCACCAAAGAAAAATTGATGCTAGCTTTTTCGTTAAACAGCCACAACCAAGATAGTAGGTACGGTACTACATCATATATTGCCAAACAAAATATTGCTTTTACCCAGCTTACGTGGGATAAAACTTTAGGTAAAAACGATTTACTTGCAGGCATTGCAGTACGCTACACTTTGTATGACGATAACACACCAGCAACCGCTACTGAAGATAGTGTACACACTAAAAACAAACCTCAAAAAACATGGTTACCAGGTATTTTTTTGCAAGATGAAATTATCTTATCAACAAAAGAAAAATTACTACTCGGCCTTCGGTACGATTACAACAGTGCCCATGGAAATATTTTAACCCCAAGGGTGGCTTATAAATTTACTTTAAATGATAAAAATATTATTCGCTTTAATGCTGGTACAGGTTTTAGGGTAGTAAATTTATTTACCGAAGATCATGCTGCACTTACTGGTGCCCGAAAAGTAGAGTTAAAAGGTACACTAAAACCAGAACAATCGTACAATGCCAACATTAATTTCATCAAAAAAATATATACCAAAAATGGCAATTTTATAGGGCTTGATGGCTCAGTATTTTATACCTATTTTAACAACAGAATTGTGGGTGATTTTTTAACCGACCCCAATAAAATTATTTATAATAACCTAAATGGCTATGCAGTAAGCAAAGGTATTACGCTAAATGTAGATGTAACTTTTACCAATGGTATTAAAGTTATTACTGGAGGTACTTTTATGGAAAATACCCTTACTCAAAATAACATGACCATACAACAATTGCTTACCGAAAAATTTACAGGAACATGGGCAATATCCTATACCTTAAAAAAATTAAATTTAGCCATTGATTATACTGGCAATGTATACAGCCCAATGAAATTGCCAACACTTGGTGGGCTTGACCCCCGTAAAACTACATCACCTTGGTGGAGCATACAAAATATACAATTGGTATACAGCAAATTTAAAAATATAGAAATTTATGGGGGTGTAAAAAACTTGCTCAATTGGACACCCTTTAAACAAAATAACCCATTTATAATTGCAGGTAGTAAAGATCCGTTTGATAAAAATGTGCAATTAGATAACAACGGAAATGTATTAGCTACGCCTACAAACCCCTATGCTCTTACATTTGACCCTAATTACGTATATGCACCCACACAAGGTGCAAGAGGTTTTTTGGGGGTGAGAATAAATTTAAAGTGATAATTTTTTGTTTTACTACATAGTTGTATTTATTAACATGATACATTTTATAGCTCTATTTTTATTATTTTTTGGATGTTTATTGCTTCCAACATTATCATCTGCTCAATTAAATAGTTATCAATTTGAGCAAATTGATAGTTTACAAAAAAATAAAAAAAAGGCAGTTTTAGTTTTCATACATACTGATTGGTGTAAGTATTGCCAAGCAATGAAAAATATCACTTTAAAGAATAAAAAAATAATTGAACAGCTTAATGAAAATTTTTATTTTATAAACTTTAATGCTGAAGAAAAAAGAGCCATATATTTTAATAACCAAATATTTACGCTAAAGCCAACAGGCTACAATACAGGCGTACATAAACTTGCAGAGGCATTAGCTACAGTGAATGGTGCCATAACTTACCCTACAGTTTGTTTTTTAAGTGCTAGTAATGAAATAATATATCAAGTAACGGATTATAAAAATGAGCATCAATTTTTGCTCATATTACAATTACTAAAATAAAATTGCCAACTCTTAAACTATGTTGGCAATTGTATAGTTTTTAATATTTAAAATTAGATGTTGTGAGAGAAGTTAGATATACATGTTTTATACCTATGAGGATTAAAACTGTTATATTTATACTAAAACTTTATCTTAATCCCACAATTAAAAGTACTGCCATCCTAGTGGTTCCAAATTTCATCAAATGTAGGGTTGCTGTGAGGTTCGTTGGCTACTCTTTTATAATTGCTTTGCCTAGTATCGGTAAAATTTTCGGCATTTATATAAAGGGCTATTTTGCCAATGGTTTTTTCTGCCATAAAACCTATTTCGCTGTAAGCTTGTGTGGCTGTGCCATTGCTTAAAAATTGTGTGCCAGTAAAATAAGCCTCAAGCCCTATTTTAAAATTATTTTCTTTTTCATAAACCAATGCACTGTTTAATTTGCTTTTTGGCAAAAGGGTTAAAAACTGGTTGCCTTGTTGGTAAGCAGCTTTTGCATGGGTAAATGTGTAGCCGAGAAAAAATTTAAAATCTTGTTTAAAAATGAGTTTTGTGTTGGTTTCAAAACCCATGCTCTTTATGGGTTTATTGCTATTGGCAAAACTATATTCGCCTATATTATTTTTACTTAAAACTGATGCATTTTTTATTTGCGTAATAAAAAACAATTGGTTTATGCTAAAATTAAAATCGTTACCAATAACTGTTTTAAAATTCACATCAGCAGTAGCACCATAACTTTTTTCAATAGTTATATTATTCATTGCTGCTATGTTTTGATATTGTAAGGTTTCTGTTTGTTCAGTAAACAATGTAGGTGTTTTGTAGCCCAAACCGCCTCCAAGCCTAGTGCTCCACTTATTGTTAAATTTAAATAATACTGATACTCTAGGTAAAAAAACTTGCTCTTTATTATTGTAATATTGATTTTTATAATCTACAAAATCTAATCGCAATCCATTTTCAACTTTTAATTTTTCGGTTATATCCCAAGTTTGTTGTGTATAAAAACCAATGGTATTTGTAGTAAAATTTCGTTTAATTACATTACTTATCAATTGCTCATTAAATTTATCTCTTACAGCATTTACACCAATAATTAGAGTTTGGTTTTTAATGTTAAACCTATAAGCTACATCGCTAAAACTATTGCTGTTGCTGCCTTTAAAAGTATAGTTTGGTATGGCTATGCTGCGTACAAAATAGCTGTAAGCGGTTTTAAACGTTAGCTGGCTTTTGTTGGTAAATTGTTGCTCATAATCAAATGTAGTTGTGTTTCGTTCAGTATTATTTTTTTCAAAATAGGTATGAAAATTATCCGCCTTGCCAGAAATTACGCTTACATCTCCACCACTTCTTTCACCCTTACTATAACTATTGCCTATTATAAAAGTTATTTTTTCGGTTGGATAAAAGAATATTTTTGGGTGAAGTGTAAAGTCGTTTGTTTGAGGCAGTTCAGTAAAATCATCATTATCTACATCATACGCTTTTTGTTTATTGTACAATGCTAACAAGGAGTACCCAATTTTTATATTTCGTTGCATAGCAAAGCCACCAATATTGGTTTGCCCCACGTTAGATTGATTTACAATAAAATTATACGCTGCTTTTTCTTTAGGTGTTTTGCTTACAAAATTTACCACACCTGCAATAGCACCTGCGCCAAAAAGGGTAGATGCTGGCCCTTTTATTATTTCAACTTGTTTTAAATCAAGCGGTGGTATTTCTAAAATGCTGAGCCCACTAGCAAAGTTGCCAAAGCTTGGGTAGCCATCCTTTAATAGTTGTGTGTATCGGCCATCTAGCCCTTGTGTGCGTATGCTTGCATTGCCGCTTGTAGCGGAGGTTTGCTGTACCTGTATGCCTGTGCTTTCATGCAAAATCATTGATACATTAGCAGGTTTCATGTTACTTTTTTCATCAATCTCTTCTAAGTCAATGGTTTCAATACGGGTAGGTGTATTATTAAATGTTCGGCTTGTTCGGGTACTACTAATAATTACCTCTTCTAGCTCTTCATCTTCGGGTTGTAGGTAAATAGTTATAGGTGCAATGCTATCTGGTATTGGTATAAATGCAATAGTTTGTGTAATGTAACCACTGTAACTAACTACAATATCACTGTTACCGTTGGGTAAATTATTTAAATAAGTTTGTCCTAAGCTGTCTGCTATTTTTGTTTGTTTTATTGATTTTATACTAACGGTTGCACCACCTAATATTTTATTTTGGGTGCTATCTTTTACAAAAATTTGAAGGCTATTTTGAGCTAGCAATTGCGTACAAAAAATCATTGCCACTATGGGCAAAATTATTTTTATCATTGGTTTAAAATATTTTGTTGGATAAATAATATGTCATTTACGAAGTGGTAAATGGGTGTGTATACTACATTTTTGCATTTTTTAAAACATGTTTACGTTTTAGTTTCAAGAACACATTTTTTAAAATGATGTTTTCATTGTTGAGTCTTCTGCAAAATTTGAAGTTAATTATTTTCAACAAAACTTTGGCGGTTGCCAAATAGCTACCAATATAGCATTGGTATAATAACTATTGTAAGATGGGTATTTTATAGCAGGAAAAATTTGTTGCACTACGCTGTAATGTAATATTGGCGGCACATACAGCCCCACAGCACAACAACTGCACACACAAAATGGGGTGCAGTTGTCGGTAGTATTTTTATGTTGCTTGTGGTTGTTATGATTGGTAACGGTTGTATTTGTTTCACACACATCTACATCATTACAAGGCAAACATGATAATGCAAGCATGTAAAAGGTAAATATGATGGTGAACATTTTCATTGATGTAAAAATACTAACTTGTTTTTAAATAGCTTTTACTTGTGGCTTTTTATCGCTTCGTACTTGATACCTAAATATGATGTGGGTAAAGATTTTGCTCAGTCCATCCTTAGGGCTGTTGGCCAATATTTGGGTGTTGTTTATTTTCCAATCATTATCGACAAAGCTACCTGCATAGCCTATTTGCAGCCCAACTGCATTACGAGGTATTCGTTTTGATTTATAGTTAAAACTTAAACCAACTCTGTAATTAACAAAAGTGTTATTAAAAACCAATGGTACAGTTTTTTGTAGATTATTGGTAGATGCTACTACACTATCAAAAGGTAAAGCTGAATTATCTCTATTAAATTTTACGGTATAATTATCTAGTCCAATGCTTATTAATGATGCAATAAAAAACCTGTCTTTTGTAAAAATTGTATACCCTGCATCTAAGGAAAAGCCTAATATTCTTATGTTGGTACTACGGGTATTTTTTTTACCACTAAAACTACTACCAACGGTAATGCCTGTGTTAAACGAAGTGTTTTTACGTTCTCCAATAAACCCAAATTGAAATGTAGCCACATTGTTTTTAATAGGCTCATACATAGGGTTAGTAGTTACTCTTTTATTAAGGTTGTAAAATTTTTGAAAACTTATACCATGTGTATGGTATAGGTATCGGTTGGGCTTTGCTTTTTCTTTTGTTTGTGCAATACCAATAATTGGTAATACCATAATTAATAAAAAAGAATTAATCATTTTCATAAGCGTATTTTATTTTATTAAAAGTCTTTGTTCTGCTCTGCTATATATTTTTTTAATGCTTTTTCGCCAAACTGTTTAAATACAACAGGTGTTACAATCATATCCAATAATGTAGAGCTTATAAGCCCACCTAGTATTACAGTAGCCACGGGGTAAAGTATTTCTTTGCCAGGAGCTGTTGCATCTAACGTAAGCGGTATTAGTGCCAAAGCTGCTACCAATGCAGTCATCAATACTGGAACCAATCTTTCTAAAGACCCTCTTATAATCATCTTATCTCCAAACTTTTCTCCTTCGTGTTCTACAAGGTGAATATAATGAGAAATCATCATGATTCCGTTACGACTTGCGATACCTGTGAGCGTAATAAAACCAACCATGGTAGCAATTGAAAATACACCACCTGTAAGCATTACGGCTATTACACTTCCTATTAATGCCAATGGAATATTAAGCATAATTTGTAAAACAATTCTTGATGATTTAAAGTGGCTGTACAATACTAAAAATATACCAAGTAAAGAAAATAAACTGAGCAGCCCAATTAATTTAGAGGCTGATTGCTGGCTTTCAAACTGGCCACCCCATTGTAAATAATAACCTGCAGGTAGTTTTAATTGTGCATTTGCTTTGGCTTGCATTTCTTTTACGGTAGTGCCTAAATCTCTGCCCTGTACATTGGCACTTACCACAATTCTTCTTTGGGTATTTTCATGCGATACGGAGTTTACACCATTCTCAATTTGAACAGTTGCAATTTGTGATAATGGAATGAGTGAACCATTAGGCAAGGAGATTTGCGTATTTTTTATGCTCTCCACATTGCTCCTGTCATTTTCATTTGTTTTTAAAATGATATCAAAACTTTTTTGCCCATCTAAAATTTGGCTGATGATTTTTCCATTGTAAAAAACTTCTAAATCTTCAGCTACCTTGCCTGCCTGCAAGCCATAACGCTGCAGGGCAACTCTATCAACTTTTATTTGTAATTGTGGTACCAAAACCTGCTTCTCTACCTGTAAATCAACCACACCTGGCACAGTGCTTAACATGTTTTTTAAATCAGTAGCACTTGTTCGTAACTCATTTAAATCATTACCAAATATTTTTACAGCAACCTGTGCTCTTACACCTGATAATAAATGATCTAACCTGTGAGAAATTGGTTGGCCGATATTTATATTACTTCCTTTTAAAACTTCTAACTGGTTTCGTATATCTGCTAAAATAGCATCCATACTTCTGTGTTTATCTTTCAATGCAACATCTATCTCTGTATAGTTTGGCGGCTCAGCATGTTCATCTAATTCAGCCCTGCCGGTTCTTCTTGAGGTTAGCAATACATCATCTATTTTTAAAATTTGTTTTTCTGCAATAGTTCCAATTTTGTTACTTTCTTCAAGCGATGTACCTGCAGGTGCTACCACATTTATGGTAAAACTTCCTTCATTAAAAGGCGGTAAAAATTCTGTACCAAAAAAGGGCACTATGGCAATGGCTGCAATAATTAATGCTATGGCAGTACCAATAATCAATTTGGGATGTTGTAATCCTTTGTGCAATAATTTTGCATCTTGTTTTTTTAACCACCGTACCAATGCACTATCATGTGCATCATGCATATTGTTTTCAGTTGTAATACTTTCTTTTCTTTTTTTCCAAAATAATAAATTTACCGGTCTCAAACTTTTTTCTTTACCCAACAAATAGCTACACAAAGCCGGTGTAACAGTTAAAGAAACAATTAAAGAAGCAATGATAGATGTTATGTAAGCAATACCTAATGGAGCAAATAATTTTCCTTCAATTCCCTGTAAATAAAACAATGGAAGAAAAACCAATACTACAATAATTGTTGCATAAACTATTGAATTTCTAACCTCACTGCTTGCCTCATAAATAACTTTATTTAGTGGCTTTGGGTTATCACTAGTCCAATTTTCTTTTAATCTTCTAAATACATTTTCTACATCTACAATAGCATCATCTACCAATTCGCCAATGGCTATTGCTAACCCACCAAGTGTTAAAGTATTAATAGAAATACCGAACGATTTAAAAATGATGGCAGTAATTACTAGCGATAAAGGAATAGCTGTAAGCGTAATTATTGTTGTACGAAAGTTGAGTAGAAATAAAAACAGAATGATAATTACTAAAATAAAACCATCTCTCAAAGCACTTTCTACATTGCTTAAAGAGTTTACAATAAAATCTTTTTGTCTGAAAACGTTTGTCTGAATTTTTACATCTTTCGGGAGTGAACTTTGAATTTCAGCAACTGCTTTTAAAATTTCATCAGTAAGTGTTACTGTATTTGCACCAGGTTGTTTTTCTATGTTTAAAATAACTGCAGGCTTTCCATTTAGTGATCCATCGCCTCTTTTTACTGCGGCACCAAACTTTACATCAGCCACTTGCTTTAATAAAACTGGAGAATTATTTTTGTTAGATATAACCGTATTGGCTAAATCATCTAACGTATTGGCCCTTGCTATATTTCGTATTAATACTTCTGAGCCTTTATCATTATAAAACCCTCCAGTTGTATTTTGATTGGTGAGTGCCAAAGCATTGTCTACCTCATCGATACCAATATTAAATTGACGGAGCTTTTCAGATGATACCAACACTTGATACTGTAACCTATCACCACCAATGGGTATTACTTGGCTTACACCTTTAATGCTCATTAATCTTCGGCGGATAGTAAAATCAGAAATGGTTCGTAATTCAGATGGGGCAGTAGTATCAGCTGTTACCGCAATCATCATAATTTGCCCCATAATAGAACTTATTGGGCCGAGCTGTGCTGTGATGCCTTTTGGTAATTGTATGGACTGTATTTTTTCTGCAGTTAATTGTCGGGCTCTATATACATCTGTATTAAAATCAAACTCTACAAACACCAAGCCCAAACCTGGAGATGCTACTGACCTTACAACCTCTACACCCGGTGAACCATTCAAGGCAGTTTCAACAGGCAAGTTTATTTGTGATTCAATTTCTTCAGGAGCCATACCATTTGCCTCTAAAAAAATAGTTACCCTTGGTCTGTTTAAATCAGGCAATACGTCTACGGGAAGATTTACCAAAGTAAAAATTCCATAAATCATAATAAGGGCTGCAAATGCCACAACAAACAAACGGTTGCGAAGAGAAAATTGTATAAGCTTGTTTAACATGTGGTAGTTGTATAATAATTTCTATATTAAATTATCAGTGTGACTACTTAAAAAGCTGATGTTTCAGCTATTCTATACTTTCACACTGATAATTACTTGCCTATTAAATTTTTGACAGCAATGATTCTAATTGCTTAATTTCAGCAGTTTGATCATTTATTATTTTTTGTGCCATCTTTTTCAACTCAAGGTTTTTACCATGAGATAATTCATCTTCACCCATAGTAACTGCACTTTTATGGTGAGGTATCATCATCATTAAAAAATCTTTATCTGCATTGCCAGTTTTTGTCATTCCTTTCATTTCTTTTTCCATTTTTTCTATTACTTCTCCCAACTCATTATGTGCCTCTTTGTTTTCTTCTTTCATCTCAGGCATCTTGTAATTGCCAATGATGTTTTTGAATTGTGCTATTTCAGTTTCTTGTGCAGTTACAATATTTTGGGCTAATGTTTTTACCTCTGCATTTGATCCTTTTGCAATTACTTCTTTAGCCATATCCACCGCACTTTTGTGGTGTACAGCCATAGTGTTGGCAAAGTCCAAATCAAAATCTCCCGTCATTTTCATGCCGCTCATGCTGTGCATTCCTTCCATATTGCTATGGTCCATATTATCCATTTTCATGGAGTCTTTTTTTTCCATACCATTCATAGTGGTAGTGGTTTCTTTTTTGCTTTCTGTGTTGCAGGATTGTATTGCTACTGCAAATACAATGGCTGCTGATGCGATGATGTACTTTTTCATGATGTTTTTTTTTGATTAATTAATGATGATTAATGTTGTGCAAAATTGAATGTTTGTAAATTTTAGAAATAATAAAAAGGCTTAAAAAATAAATGATAATAGGCAGTAATAAGAATTGTAACACTGGCGATAAGCCCACATTCATAAAAGGAATGATTGGCATTGATTGATTGTAAGACCAACTTCCGATTAATAAATGCCGCTTCTCTGAAAACACAGCGCCAACAGCCCCTGCAAGCATTACAATACATATCTTACCCCAATTTTTTTGCTCTATCCAAAATGGGTTTTTATAAACAAATGCAAATAAAATGTAGAGCAACAATACCATTATCGTATCTGCCAAAGCGCCAAGTGTGCAAAATGCAATATGTCCTATTTTGTAAATTGATTGTTCGTACAATGGCATTTGTAACAATTCCCAAGCTTCATTTAATATAAAACTGATAACTGTCATCATTAAAAAAAATCGCTTAAATATTTTTTTATCAATAACTTTTTTTAATAGCAATACGTACAATGTGATTACAATAAACAAAGCAGATACAGGTATTAAAAAAATGATTGGTTTCACTTTATTTTATTTTTAGCATACTTGCATTAATGGCTACAACTACTGTACTCACCGTCATTAACGCTGCACCTGCTGCAGGGCTCAGCAATATGCCTTGGTTGTATAATACTCCTGCAGCCAATGGCAATGCAATAATATTATAGCCAGTAGCCCATATTAAATTCTGTACCATTTTCCTGTAAGTAGCCTTGCCGAATAAAATTAAATTCACAATATCTTTAGGGTTACTATTTACTAAAATTATCCCAGCTGTTTCAGCAGCAATATCACTTCCGCTGCCTACGGCAATACCAATATCGGCCTGTGCCAAAGCAGGTGCATCGTTTACTCCATCACCCGTCATTGCCACAAATTCACCGTTGTTTTGCAACACTTTAATTGTTTCTAATTTTTGATGAGGAAGTACCTCGGCAATAAAACTCTCCATCCTCAAAGTATCACTAACACTCTTAGCCACTTTTTTATTATCGCCGGTTAATAAAATTGATTTTATTTTGTTTTCTTTTAGGATTTTTATAGCATCGGAAGATTCAGGTCTAATCTCATCTGATAAAGCAATATAACCTGCCAATGAATTATCAATTATCAAAAAAACAATCGTCTCTGTATCATTCAACTCAAAATTTTTTGGCAATGGCATTTTGTTATCTTTTAAATAGCCAGGGCTAACTACCAATATTTTTTTACCTTCTACAGTGGCTTCTACTCCCTTGCCAGTAATTGCTTTAAAGTTTTCTGTTGAGGGAATAGTGATGGACAGCTCTTTTGCTTTTTGTAAAATACCTGTGGCAATGGGGTGTTCTGATTTTTGTTCCAATGCAGATGCCAAACGAATAATCTCGTTTTCAGTT
This sequence comes from Ferruginibacter sp., assembly GCA_031360055.1. Classification (GTDB taxonomy): domain Bacteria; phylum Bacteroidota; class Bacteroidia; order Chitinophagales; family Chitinophagaceae; genus Ferruginibacter. Next base: position 9,205 of record JANMAV010000242.1, on the reverse strand, counting down.
ATGTCTTTATTTACGGACACAATTTTTGAAACTTCAAACTTACCTACCGTAAGCGTTCCTGTTTTATCAAATACAATTGTTGTTATTTTTCTTGCATTTTCAAAGTCAGTTCTGTTTTTAATAAGCAAACCGCTTTTTGCCGCAAGTGCTGTAGATTTTGCAACTACCAATGGCACTGCTAAACCCAGTGCATGAGGGCAGCAAATAACAATTACTGTTACCATTCTTTCCATTGCAAATGCAAGTAACTGCCCTGTTACATACCAGTATAAAAAAGTGGAAATGCCTGCAACAATTGCAATAATGGTTAACCACTTGGCTGCTGTATCAGCCAACAATTGTGTATTTGATTTTGAATTTTGTGCATCCTGTACTAATTTTATAACCTGCGATAAATAAGAATCTTTTGCACCATGTGATACGGCAACTTTTATAGATCCATTTCCGTTTATTGCACCTGCTATAACTTTCTCTCCCTTTATTTTTTGAACAGGTTTACTTTCACCCGTAAGCATACTTTCATTAAGATATGATTCACCTTCGGTAATGATACCATCTGCTGCTACTTTTTCACCAGGCTTTATCATGATGATATCGCCTTCTTTTAATGATGCTGTTTTTACTTCTTCCACCTGCTCACCATTCATTTTGTGTGCTTCGGCAGGCATTAGCTGCACTAATAATTCCAACTCTTTTGATGCACCAGCTACTGACCGCATTTCTATCCAATGGCCTAACAACATAATGAGAATAAGTGTTGCCAACTCCCAAAAAAAGTCCATACCCTGCAAACCAAAAACAACTGCAACACTGTAGGCATACGCTACCGTAATTGCAAAACCAATTAGGAACATCATTCCCGGATTTTTTGCTTTTGCTTCATCTACCAAACCCTTTAAAAAGGGCCAACCGCCATAAAAGAAAACTATAGAAGATAATGTGAGTAATATAAATGTAGAACCCTCAATATTGATGTTGAAGTTGAGCCAATGTTGAATCATTTTAGATAACAACATGATGGGTATGGCTAGTACCAAAACTACATAAAATCGCTTTTTAAAATCAGCAATCATACCGCTGTGCTTGTTGTGTTTGCCATGAGTAGTATCAGCCCCAACACTTGCAACAGGCTCCAATTTCATGCCACACAATGGGCATTTTCCCGGTGCATCCTGCATTATATGCGGATGCATAGGGCATGTATATTTTTGAAGTGAATGTTCAGAGCCAGTAGAAACAACATTTGGTTCAACAATCCTATGCGAAGTTTTTTCGCTATCTGACATACTCATAGCAACAAGTGTCATTCCACATTTAGGGCAATTACCCGGCTTATCCTGCATTATTTCAGGGTGCATTGAGCATGTGTAGTGTTGCTGTTCCATATTGTATGTTTTAAGAATTATTTTCATAATAAGCATAGCTTATTATGAAATGACTATCCATCGATCATTTGTACCAACACATATATTACGCCACGATCTCATTTGTACTTTATTTTTTAATACTCAATGCAAATTCTATTTTCAATTTTCCCCATGCCATAGAAATGTTTCCTTTATCTGCTTCTGTGGAGTTGATGTAGTATTGCAATCTTTCTGTAACCACTTTTTGTTTTGTAGGTTTCACTTTTATCCTCAGCACATCTTCGCTTTGCTGATAATCATCGGTAAGATGTTGATCGAAATTTTTATTGATAATTACAATCCATTCCGATTTGCCGGGAATGGTAAACAATGCATATTTTCCTTTCGTTATTGTAGTACCATTTACAATAAAATCCTGATCAATTTCAATGGTGGTTGCATTGTGTGCACCAGTAACCCAAACATCGCCATACGGAACTAAACCACCCCAAATGGTTCTGTTACGTACTCCCGGTGAGTGATAATTAATAGTGATAGAAGCTTTGCCAATAGTGCCTTTTACTGCACTTTTAATACTACGTTTTGAAGTATCGCCTTTTGCATTTGGGTTGTAACATACCTCTTCCACTTTTGTAATTTGTGCCGATGCTTGTACACAAAACATCATCAACACAATTCCTGTAAAAATCTTAACTATTTTCATGCTTTTGTGTTAAAGCCGATGAGTAACATTTAATTTAACCCATCGGCTTATTTTTAATTTTTAGTGCTTCATATCTTTCATCTCATCCTTCTTCATCTCATCTATTTTGCCTTCTGCAACGTTCATCACAAAATCACTTGTGTATACTTTTCCTTTGCTTTGAAACTGTATCCAGCCCCTGTAAATACCGGGCTTATCAAATGTGGTGTGTAAATCAAATTTGCCGCTTTCAACACTTGGGTGTACATGTAAATATTTTTTATCAGTAAGGCTTACAACTACCATGTGAGCTTTTGCACCTAAGTAATCTTCGAGTGTATTTACATCAACCGGCTTACCATTTAGTAATACTTCACCGTTAATGTGCATAGCCATATTTGTTATAAATTTTCCACCTTCAGGAATAAGTTTTACTGAAAAGCCATCACCTGCTTCACCAATTAATTTATCAACTCCATAGGTTTTTGCTTTGGGTACAGTACCAACAATATCTACCTTTAAATAATCTACCGTATGGTTTGCACCACTAGGTTTATAATCAGCAAATAATGTGTATTTACCTGCAGCTGGAAATTTTACTTTCACTGTATAAGCACCATCAGCGCCAATTTCAGGATGTATATGATCAAACCAACTTAAATCTTCACTTACGGCTATTAAGTGTATTTTTTTTGTATGCTCTACATCAAGCGGAACCTGCTCTGTAGGCTGATCTTTTAATTTTGGTGTCATAATAAGCGTAACATCTTCATTCGCTTTTGCAGGTGTGGGGCTATAACTAAACTGCATGGTTACATTACTTGGTTCACCTGCATTGTCATTATGCTCAAGCTTCATTCCACACGTAGGGCACTCATCTCCTTCTTTTCCAATTACTTCAGGGTGCATGGGGCAGGCATAAATATGGTCGCCGCCTTTATGAGATGATGCTGTACTATCAGCTATCGCTGTTTTTGTTTCTGAAGTTTTATTATTACAGCTAACAACTGTTGAATAAATTATTATGGCAACGGCCATTAGTAACACTTTAAATTTGTTTGTCATTTTTAATTTAATAATTGGTTTTAGTTATTTATGATTGTATCCTTTATGATTTTCTGTATTTTTTGCCGTTGCATCTTTTAAGTTCATATTACACACAGGGCATTTGCCTTCTTTAGCATACGTTTTTTGGCCTTCACATTTCATGGGGCATTGAAAATTTGCTGAAACAGTTTCTTTGTTTACAATTTTCAGATTCATATTACACACAGGGCATTTGCCTTCTTTAGCATACATTTTTTGGCCTTCGCATTTCATAGGGCATTGAAAATTTGCAGCTGTTGCATTTACAGATTTTGCTTTCAATTTCATATTACATTTTGGGCACTTGCCTGGCTTAGCATACGTTTTGTTGGCTTCACATTTCATGGTACAGGCGTACACTGATGTTTTTTCTATCTGCTTTTTAGCAGTTGTCTTCTTTTGAGCAGTAACAGTTGTAATGGTACAAATGGCCATTACAAATACCAGCATTAATTTTAAATGTTTCATAATTGTTTTTGTTTAAAGTTTATTGATTTAAATAAATTGATTTCATTTGATATACATTACCTGTAACCACTCTTTCTCCTTCTTCTACACCTTTTATGATAGTTGTAAATTGTTTGTTAGATGAACCCTCACTTATAAAACTTATACTGTACAACTCAGCTTTGTCTTTTATAAAAACAGCAGGTTTACCATTTACATCAGCGACTGCATTTGTTGGAACAACGACTTGCTGGGATGCTGTTTTTGAGTAAATATTAATCTTAATATTTTCACCAATTTTAAACTTTGCGGCAGGGTTTACAATTTCAAATATTACTTTCTGTGATTGGTTGTCGCCATTTACTGATTGTGCTGTGGTAATAAGCTTTAATGCAAAGGAAGTACTGTCATTTAATATGTTTGAATTGGCAGTTATTTTTTCAACTGCTGATAGTTGTGCCACATCGTTTGTAAACAATTGTGCTTCTACAAACACTTTGTTTAAGTTGGTTACCTCCAACAATGTTTCTCCGCTGTTTATAAAAGAACCTACTGCATAATTATAATTACCAACTACGCCACTGATAGGGGAAGTAAGGTTAAAATATTTTGCAGCTTGTACTTTTTGTAGCGGAATATTTTGGTACAATATCCTATTTTTTTCTGCTTGCTGAAGTCTTGCTTTTGCTTCGGTGATGTCTTTTTTGGCAGCAATATCTTCTATAGATTTTAAACGATTGTATTGTATCCTTGCAGCTTCGTATTGTGCTTCTACTTCATTGCGTTTTGCTTTCCAATCGCTGTTTTGAGCAATTATGGTTGATTGTGTGCCTGCATCAATAGTTTGCTCTACAACTGCTACAACTTGCCCTGCTGATACTGATTGGCCAGGGTTTACACGGATAGAAATGAGCTTACCTGTTTGCGGTGATTGTATAACTGCACTGCCCTGCGGAGAAGCCACTACAGTACCTAAAGCCTGTGTTGATTGATTGAATTTTCCCGTAACCATTTTTGTTGTTTCTATCCCAAACAAAAATTGCTGTTCTTTTAAAACATTAAAGGTTGATGATATTGTACCGGCAGCACCACCACCTTCTTCATGGTCTTCGCCACCATGAGCAACTGCAGCATTATAAATTGAGGAGGGAATTAGAAAGATGAAAATAAAAATACTGGCTGCCACTTTTCTATTACCTTTTTTCAACACAAAAAACATGATAAGCATTCCACCAAAAAACGAAAATGATCCTATAAACCATCCATTACTGTACCATGCTGCTTTGTGTATTACAGTTGTTTCTGCCACAGGCAATTCTTTGCCAACATTAATGCCACTTATAAGCATTAAATCAGGCCCTGCATCAGAATTTATATTTATGGTAAGGTTGTATGATTTCTTTTCAGGAAAAATTCCTTTTACTTCATAAATTCCTTTATCCTGTTTTAAAACAGTCAATTTAATATTTGGATTGCCTGAAACAGTGACTTGTATTGCAGCACTATCTAATGGCAAATTGCTATTAAAATTGCTAATATATAATTTTATTATAGAAGCTTCACCAGGTTTTAAAGGAGAATACTTGGCAAGAATTTCGTACAGTGCTGAAGATGCTTCACTGCTAAAATAGGTAACTGATTTTGTAGCAGAAGTTTTTGCTTCTCCATGGTCTTCACCACCATGCGCCAACGCAAATAAGGGACTAAATAATAATAAAAAAAATAGTTGCTTTATCATAGTGTTCCTTTTAAGTAGTTAATAGTCAAAATACTTTGTTGGTATTTATTTAATGACTCTAAATATTTTAGCTGAATAGCAAATGCATCATTTATGTTTCGTAAATAATTTATGTAATCACTCTCTCCATTTTCAAACAATCGTTTAGCAGTATTTATCATTTCATTAGATGTTTTTAATGCTGTACTTTCAAAATACGCCAAGGATTGTGCCGCTAATTGAAATTCATTATAAGCCTGCATCATTTGTAATGAAACTTGTTGCTGTAAACCTGCTATTTTTTGTTCACTAATTGCTACAGCTGTTTTTGCAGCATCTATATTACTTTTGTACTGTCCCCTCCATAAAGGAAGTGTAATGCCAAAACGAAATCTATTTTGAATAATGGTGCTTTTTTCACCTTGGTTAAAATAACCAAATGCCAAACCAGGCAGTGCTTTTGATTTTTGCAAATCCACATTTCTTTTAGCTATTACTGCATCTTGTTGTAGCAATTGTACGGCCGCATTGGTATGTAGCAATTTGTTTTGAAAATCATTTCCAATCAATTTATTTGATATTGGCTCTATTAAAAAACTAGAATCTTGCATGCCAGTAAAATACTGAAGTTGTGTAAATAAATTTTTTGTACTAGTTAAGTACTCTTTGTATTTATTATGAATTTCTCCAAATTGATTTTCAGCAAAAAGTTTTTGTAAATAATCAATTTGCCCTGCATCAAACTGCCTTGCTGCTGCAGTACTTAATTTATTATAAACGCTATCTTGTATTTTTAAAGTAACCTCATTTGCTATGTTAATTTGGAGTTGTAGGTAAATTAATTTTACTTGATATGCAAAGTCATTTGTAGATAATACTTGCTCTTTTTCTGCTAAGGTTACTTTTTCTTTTTGCAGTTTATATTGGTTTGTATATACAGTAGGAAATTCAAATGTTTGCAATAAGCTTGTACTGTAAAAGTTACCCGTTGGGCTTTCTATAAACAGTTCAGTATTGGGTATATTATAACTTGCTTTTAGTAATTGTTTTTGTTGCTTTATAGCTAATGATGCTGCTTTAATGTTGCTACTATTTTTTAAAGCCATATATACAATATCTGCTTGGCTAACAACTTTTTGCCCATAATTTATTTGAGCATAAAACAATAAACCTACAAAAAGCATTAATTTTTGATTCATATATTTCATTAAATTGTGGCTAGTTTACCTACAACATTTCTTTACAAATAATTTTGTAAATAGCCATTTTAAAAAAGTTTTTACCTTCTTCATTTTGTAACGTTAAATAAATTATACTCTAATTTTAAATACACTCCATTTGTAGCGGTACGGTACATGGTGCTGTACAATTGTTGTATATAAGCTAGATCTATACGGGCTTGGCTGTTTATAATAAATTGTATTGAGGGTACTGCATCTAAAAATGATTTGCTGCTGCCGTTTAATTTTTGTCCCACAAACTCAACCATAACATTTATGTTGGTTTGCTTATAACTTGTATAACTTTTAGGGTACATTAACCTGCCAAATGATAAGGTGTAATTGGTAGCATTATTTATTTGTGCTGTTGGGAATTTATTTACTTTACTGTTATTTGTAGCTTGCTCATAACTTATGCTGCTGCTTATTGCCACTTTGTGTATAAGCTGAGTGGCTACTACTCCAGTTTCGTAGCCGCTGTTATGGCCCATAGTATTTATTTCTTCTTGGTGTATATCGGAGTTGTTTACACTTACCCTACCATAAGCAGCTGCCCTAAAGTGTTTGTGCACATCATCGGTACTGTAAAATCGATATTTTGCATATAAGGTTCCACCTTCGGTTTCTAATTTGCTTTTGTTTCTATTGCTAATAAATATGGCAGTATGTAGCATCAATTTTTTACTTACACCCCACATTACTTCGGGCATAATGTGGTAGTTATTGCCGGGTTCATATTTTTCTTTCAATACACTTTGTGCAAGCCTAAGCCCAATAGTACCTGTGGCCATATTGCTTGCAGGTTCAGTAACTACAAAAAGTTCCTGTGCTTGTGTTTGTATGGTTATACAAAAGCTTAAAAAAAATAGAATAATTTTCATATTTACATAGTTTTTAAGTGAAAATTATTATTTGAATTGGCTACATACGATGGGTACTTTGCCAATGCTTTTTGTAAGCTTTTATATTCTTTTTGAGTCACATAACCTTTGTCTAAAACTTTTACAAGTGTTTGCCCTTGCAAGGTTTGAGGTTTAGTATCAATAAAAATATAGTTGGTGTTATTTGTAGTAATCGCAACGTTATCAGCAGCTTTTACATTATCAAAAGGCATAGTTAGTACCAAAGAACCTACAAAAAAACCAGCTTTTTCTACTTTGTCTTTAAAGGCTTTGGGAGTAAGGGTATTGCCTTTTTTTAGGTAAATGGTAAAACTATTTTTGTTTAAATTAGTTGTAACACTATCTACCTCGGGCAAAGTTTTAAATTGCTTATTAATTGCATTGCTACACATTGAGCAAGTAAGACCTGTAGCTACAAGCTCTGCTTTTGTAATTTGTGCTTGTGCAAAATTTGTGGCTATTATAGCTGCTATTATTAATATTATATTTTTCATGATTTATATTTTTTTAGTTGCTCAAACCGAAACGACGATAGCGGCGAAACGGCGGGGGTGAATGATATTTTGTTTTTCTTACAGAGAGAACAGTGGCTAATTATTTTCTGTGGGCATTTCCCCCTTTGGGGGTTAGGGGGCTTCTTTCATATTTACAACAGCCTGGCAATTTTGCATATACAGCATTGCTTGCTTTAAAATTTTCGCTATCGTATCCTACTGCTGCAATGTTTTTTAAAACGGCATCAGCATTGGTTTTGGTGCTATCGTAGGTAATTGTAGCCATACCTGTTTCGTCGTTCCAAATGGTGGCGGCGATATTTTTTATAGTGCCTGCTTTTTCAATTTTGGTTTTGCACATATCGCAATTGCCATATACTTTTACGGTTTCAGTTTTGCTGTTGTTAATTTGAGCTTGTGTGTTTGTAATACTTAATAACAATAAGGTTAATGCTAATAATGTTTTCATTTTAATTATGTTTTTGAGTTTCACACTACTCTTCCCGTTTATAAGGGAATGATGCAAAGATTACAAAGATGATAATGAAATAACTGATATACAACAATATCAAAATGTATTTGTGTTCGTTGTTGACTTAGTTTCTTTCTCGAAAAATCGGGACAAGTTGTGTGAATAATTTAGAATAATATTTTTTACAATTGTTTATACAAAACAATAATAGCCTAATCATTTTTTTAAAATGTAGGCTTCAAAAATTAAATACCATAAATCATATAAGAAAGCTGCAATACAAAATATGCAATGCACAATGTTGTATAAGTGGGGGAGGCCTGTAATTTGTATAACTAATTACCCTTTTTGTAGGTATGGTAAAATTATAATTAGTACAATGTGTTAAAAGTAATGGGGCATCAAATGCTTTTACAAAATCAGTAACACTGCCTTTTTGGTGGTCGGTTTTTAATTTGTATTCTTTATGCTCATCTTTACAGCAACCACCTTTTTTTTGGCTCATGCCACATTTGCCACAAGGTTTTTTATCATCATCATTGTGCCATAAATTAGTACTCACCAATTTGTTCATGCAATAATGCAAGTGCACCGTAGCACCAATTGTGCTACTAGCATAAATAAATAGTAGAAATATGATAACAATTTTTTTCAACAATATAAAGGTAGAATTTTTTTTTAAATGAGGGTGTTAAAGTTATAAAACAAATTTAAACTAACACAATTCCCCAAATTAAAATTGGAGTTGTCCAACTTGTTATAAAAAACCTCAACTTAACCCACTTCACCAGAAAGGGAACTGCACGCTGTTACTTTTA
>JANMAV010000241.1:0-6015 GCA_031360055.1 Ferruginibacter sp. | reverse complement strand
CCTTTAAATGAGCTTAGTAAAATATTATCGTTATACCTATCATCAATATCTTTTTGCAACCCACCTGCTACGTCTATTTTGCCAAAATATCCTTTCTTTTTATCTTCTTTTAATTTTAGGTTTATTGTTTTTTGGGTTTTACCATCATCAATACCTGTAAACTCAGCTTGTTCACTCTTTTTATCAAAAATCTGTACTTCTTTTACTGCATCGGCACGTAAGTTTTTTACTGCCATACCGGGGTCATCTCCAAAAAATTCTTCGCCATCTACCAAAACTTTTTCTACCGTTTGACCCAATGCTTTAATTTGCCCATTTTTATCAACCTGTATACCGGGCATTTTTTTAAGAAGCTCTTCTACATTTGCATTTGCACTTACTTTAAAACTATCAGCTGTAAAAATTGTAGTATCCCCTTTAAGCCTAAATGCACTTCCACTTTTTACAATTACTGCTTCTAATAATTTGCTCTTTGGCGTAAGTGAAATAAATCCCAGTTTTTTGGTTTCTGCTGCTATTTCAATATCATCAACATAATCTCCAAAGTTTGGGTGTGTAATATTTAAAATATATTTACCAGGTGGCACTTGTAAAGTAAAATCACCATTTTGTTGCACCCTTGTAAATGCTTTAATGATAGAATCTTTTGGAGTAAGTAAAGCCACCACAGCATATTGTACACTTTTATTGGTTGCTGTATCTTTTATATTACCTTGTAGGGAGGTTTTTTGTGCAAAAGCAGTAACGGTACATATAATAATACCTACAATGCACAATATTTTTTGAAGCATTTTGTTAGTTTTGGTTGTTTTTTTTCTCACTTTAAAGATGATATATAAATTTGCCAGTGCAAAGTATACTCTCTTAAATTTACGTTAAATACAAAATTTACAAACGGTACAATAGCAATATTAAATGGCATACGAACAAAATAATTTTATTGATACCAGCAAAATGGTTTGGAATTATTCATTATTTACGGATGATGATGTAAAAAACTTTGCTGAAGGAAAATTATATAACGGCCACACAAAATTTGGTAGTCATGCTTTAAATGTGTTACAAACAGAAGGATACTATTTTGCAGTATGGGCGCCAAATGCAACTTCTGTTTGTGTAATAGGAGAGTTTAATGGATGGAAAAATAATTTACATCCTTTATTTGTACGGTTAGATAAATCAGGTATTTGGGAAGGTTTTATACCGAGGCTACCTGAAAATGTTTTATATAAATATCAAATAATAGGTTTTAATGGCATAGAAACTTTTAAAGCAGATCCCTATGCCGTGTATAGTGAGCTTAGGCCTGGCACAGCTTCAATTACAAGGCAATTGTATTACAATTGGGATGATGATGATTGGATGCATAATAGAAAAAACAATAATGCACTTACTGCTCCATGGAGTGTGTATGAATTGCATTTGGGAAGTTGGATGAGACCTAAAAAAGATGATCCTAATTTGTTTAATACTTACATTGAAACTGCAGAAAGGCTAATACCCTATGTTAAAGCAATGGGCTTTACCCATGTAGAGTTTATGCCGGTAACGGAGTACCCATACGATGGTAGCTGGGGTTACCAATGCACCGGTTTTTTTGCTGCTACAGCTAGGTATGGCAACCCACAGCAATTAATGTTTTTAATAAATGAATTACATAAAAATGGTATTGGTGTTATTTTAGATTGGGTACCATCTCATTTTCCAGCAGATGCTCATGGCTTATACATGTTTGATGGTACACATACGTATGAGTATGCTGATATGCGTAAAGGTTTTCATAAAGATTGGAATAGCTACATTTTTAATTATAAACGTGCAGAAGTAAGATCATTTTTATTAAGTAGTGCTCATTTTTGGCTACAACATTATCATATTGATGGCATACGGGTAGATGCCGTAAACTCAATAATTAGATTAGACTTTAGTAGGGTAGAAGGAGAGTGGGAACCAAATGAAAAAGGTGGTAATGATAATGAAGAGGCTATAAGCTTTTTGCAAGATTTTAATACCATGGTTTATAGCAATTTTAGCGATGTACAAACTATAGCAGAAGAGGCTAGTGATTGGGCAGGAATTACCAAATCAGTTGCTAAAAAAGGATTAGGCTTTGGTATGAAGTGGATGATGGGTTGGATGCATGATAGCTTTACATATTTTAAAAAAGATTGGGAACAACGGCAGCAAGCTCAAAATGATTTTACATTTAGTATGATGTATTTTTATGACGAAAAATTTATGCTGCCATTAAGCCATGATGAGGTAGTGCATGGCAAAAGCCCTATGATTTATAAAATGCCGGGCAATGAGTTTGAGCAATTTGCTAACCTTAGATTGCTATATGCTTGCATGTACACACACCCAGGTGCTAAGCTTTTATTTATGGGAAACGAGTTTGCACAAACAACCGAGTGGAACTATGATTCTGAATTACAATGGGAATTGTTGCAATATGATACTCACAATGGCATGCAACAATGTGTTAAAACTTTAAACCACTTATACAAAAATGAACCTGCTTTACACTTGTGGCAATTTGATAAAAAAGGTTTTGATTGGGAAGATATTACTCACCCACAAGATGGTATATTAGTATATAGGCGTAGATGTGCACAAAAAACTGCTGATATTATTGTAATCATAAACACCAGTAACTTAGCCTATTATAATAGAGAAATTACTATAAAAGGAAAATTAAAATGGAAAGAAATTTTTAATACCGATGATATAGCTTATTGTGGCTCTGGCCAGTTTTTAAACCAAATGATGGAATGTGAAGAAATTGATAAAAAAAAGAAGCTATACAAAATAAAGTACCAAATAAATGCGTTTAGTTGTATATTGATTAAATAAATTTTATATACAAATCCAAATTATGAAAAACGCCTTATTTATTTTTGCAGCATCATGCATGTGCCTTACTGCCAATGCAACTCATACTAATGATAGTGCTCAATTTTACTTTAAAAAAGGTATGGAAGAAAAAGCAGCTAAACATTATTTAGTAGCAGCTACAAACTTTACAAAAGCCATACAGTTTGATAACGCTTTTACTGATGCTTACATTGAAAACGGCTACACAAACTTAGAAATGCGTAAGCTTGATGTAGCTAAACAAAATTTTGAAAAAGCTTATAATTTGCAACCAAGCAATGCAGATATAACCAAGCAACTCACCAATATTTATTTTGATTTTAGGCAGTGGGATAAAGCTATTGAATTTGCAAAAAAATGTAAAAGTTGCGATAATAGTGCCCGTATTATAGGCATGGCTAGTTACGAAAAAGAAAGTTATATAGAAGCAGAAAGAAATTTAATGGAAGCTTTAAAAAACAATCCTGCTGATGCTGTTGCAAATTATACACTTGCCCGTACATATATTGATTTAGAAAATTATAAAAAGGCTGTTCCGTATTTTGAAAAAGCCACTAGCCAAAAACCAGAAAATAATGCATGGGCATTTGAGCTAGGATTATTATATTTTAACAACAATGATTTTAAAGGGGCCACTGTAGCATTTGAAAATGCAGAAAAAAATGGATACCCTACAGGTAATGATTTTAATGAAAATTATGGATATGCATTATTGTATGCAGGTGATTATGCAAAAGGAGAAGAAAAGCTATTTAATATTTATAAGATAAAGGGTAATAGAGAAATTTTAAGAGAAATTGCACAGGCAATGTATGACCAAAAACAGTATCAACGTTCGTTAGATTATTGTGAACGCCTATTAAGATTAGATGGTAAGGATGCCAAAGCCTTATACCAAGCTGGCCTAGCATTTCAAAAAATGGGGCAAAAAGAAAAGGGACAAGGTTTTTGCGATAAGGCTATTGAAATGGATCCTAGTTTAGCATCTAAAAGAACCAAGCAAATGAATAGCGATGGGGCTTTGTAAAAAAACATCTCCATCAAAATTTAATGTGTTTTTCAATATTTTTTAATTAATTCGATTATTTATTTATCCCAAAGCAAAAAAGCCACCTCCATGAAGAGGTGGCCATTTACAGCTTACGGATTAAAATCAAGACAACTATTGAATGATGAAACTGTTTTTGGATTGAATGGTATTATTGTTAAAAAGTACTACTCTGTAACTACCTGCGGCAAATTTGCTTGTAGGTATTATATGGCTACTATTTGCTTGTGTTAATGTGGAGCTGTAAACAACAGCACCATAGGAGTTATAAACTAACAAATTGGTCTTGCTATTATTTGGTACTGAAATTTGTACTACTGCATTTGTTCCATTTAAAATTAAATTTCCATTTGTAAATGTTAAGTAGCTTTTACGCTCATCAAGTTTTATTGCTATAATATTTGAGTATAAACTTCTGCCTGTTCCATCTAAACACTTTACCCGATAGTAATTCACACCTTGTGCCGGATAATTATCTGTTACATTAATTTTATCTGTACTCGTATTTTCAAAAGTTTGTATTGTTTTAAAATTAATACCAGTAGTTGAACTTTCAAACACGTATTTTGCAGCTTGAGAATTAGTATTCTCTATAGTAGCTAGGAGTGATACACTAGTTTTATCTAAAACCTTTGCCGATAAAATAATATTTTGTAAGGCAAGTACAATAGGCACTTGCTGGCAAGCTACAGTAACTGTGGTACTGGCAATTGCTTCAGTAGTTAGGCTTGTTACATCAGTAGTTGTACCAAATGCAAATGTGGTAATAGGTGTATTAGTAACTGTTGTATTTTGTGTGGTAGTTGTGTAGGTAGGGCTCATTAAATTACAACCTAAGCCTGAATTTTTTGCAGCATCTACTCTAGTTACTAAAAAATCAGAAACACCAGCACCAAAGCTTTGAGTTTGGCCAGAAAAAACAAATCCACCATCAAAAGTTTGTGCTACACCACCACTATTTACATCATCATTTGTAATACCTCCGTATGAATTTAATTCTAATAAATCTCCGTTTCCGTTTAATGTTAATAATGTTTCATTAAAAGTAGAGGTAGTAGGCCCAGCAAAATCGCTACCAGCTATTAAAAAATTTCCATTAGCAGTTTTAATGATTTGGTTTCCATCACTCTCTAATTGAGTGCCATAACTTTTAATATACACTACATCGCCAACTGAAGTTAAACGCATGTTGTACACTTTTTTTGAGCTTCCATTACTTATTGAACCCGTAAGCATATATCCACCATCACTTGTACTTACTAAACTCTTGCCAAATGAAAATTGAAAATTTGTTACTTCATATTTTTTAAACCAAAGTAATGATCCATCAGCAGCAATGTGCAAAACAGCAATTGCATAGGTACCATCTATATTATCCATATAACCAGTAGCAGTATAGGTACCATCAGCTAATTGAATTGCATTATATAACCCTTCAGATCTAGATCCTGTTTGTGCATAACTGTTTATCCATTGTATGGCGCCGGTAGCATCGGTTTTTACAATGGCCATATCTATATTATTTGATCCTGATTGTACATTTGTTTCTCCTACTATTACAAAACCATTATCAGCCGTGTTTAATATATCATAAGCAACTTCAGAGCCAGCGCTACCATAAGTTTTAGCCCACATTAAAGAACCAGCATTGTTAATTTTAGCCAAATACATATCTTCAGCACCTGATATACGTGTGCCAACTAAAGCAAAACCTCCTGTATTAATATTTTTTACACCAGCACTTCTTAATGATGAGCCTGATGTATATGTTTTTGACCATACTAATGCACCATTAACACTAAGCTTATTGGCATATAAACTATAATTACTACCTCTAAATGTATCTCCACCAAATACAAAACTTCCGTCAGGTGCTATTACTGTACCATAAGGTACATCTACATTAGCTGCACCTAATGCAATTTGAAAGGTACTTTGTGAATATGTATTAGTTGCAAATGCAACTAATACTACTATTAAAAATGAATTTTTTTTCATAATCCTAAATAAAGGTTAACTTATAAAACATTATGTATCTTTTTGTAATATTGTTCTTGATTTTTAAAAGTATGTTTATATTTTATTCAAAATTA
>JANMAV010000235.1:0-4517 GCA_031360055.1 Ferruginibacter sp. | reverse complement strand
TTACTTTTTTATACAACAGAATATTTATAACAAACTATTATTTCTTAAAAATACTTTAAATACTACATTTGCTCCATAATTTACTATTCAGTAAGAAAATTATTACATGAAGAAAACTTTTCCCATTATTACTGTTTTAATTACCATTAGCTTATTAGGCCTAATATTTTTTCAGGTTATGTGGCTTAAAAGTGTAAAAGTATATAGGGAGCAACGCCTAAAAGATAACGTTACAAAAGCAGCAGGTGCAGCAGGATTAAGACTATCAGAAGAAAAAAAGTTTTTCTCAATACCAAAACAAAATGATATTTTAATAACTACTGATAAACTGCACCTCGATTTTAGAAAGCATTCAGTAATGCAACGTTTTACAAAAGAAGAAATTACTGCTATAGTAAGAGAATCTTTACAAGCCAATGGCTTAAAAAAAGTACCTTTTGAGTTTGCAATAACTGATGATAATATTACAGGAGACCAAATAGAAACAGAAAATTTTATGAAGGAGTATGCAGACTCCTCTAACAACAATAACGAAAAACAAATTGTTTTACTGCAAACTGAAAGTGGTGGGTTATATGAAAACTTACTACCACAAGAGTTTTTGGTACTCATTGTACCCCATCAAAATACTATAATTTTAAAAGAGCTCACTTGGTTTATAGTTGGTGCCGTTTTATTTACTTTAATTATAATTGCAGCATTTTTTATTACACTACGAACACTTTTAGTACAAAAAAAATTGGGAGAAATTAAAAGTGATTTTATAAACAACATGACCCACGAATTTAAAACTCCTTTAGCTACCATATCCTTAGCTGTAGATGCCTTAAAAAACGATAAAGTAGTAGGCAACAAAGAAAAAACTGATTATTTTACCGGCATTATTAAGGAAGAAAATAAACGCATGAACAAGCAGGTAGAAACTATACTGCAGGCTGCTTTGCTTGATAAACAGGAGGTTCAATTAAATCTAAAAAAATTATCAGCACATGATCTTATTAATAAAGCAATAAACAATATAACGCTACCATTGGCTGATAAAGGCGGTACATTAGATGTAAACCTTGATGCCGACAAATTTGAAATAATGGCAGATGATGTGCATTTTACCAATTTTGTAAATAATTTATTGGATAATGCTCTAAAGTATTCCAATGATAAACCAACCATAAAGCTATCTACAAGCAATAGTGGCAATATGATCCGTATTAAAATTGAAGATGATGGTATTGGTATGAATAAGGAAACACTCAACAGAATTTTTGAAAAATTCTATAGGGCACATACCGGCAATGTGCATAACGTTAAAGGCTTTGGCTTAGGGTTGAGTTATGTAAAAACTATGGTTGAAGCCCATAAAGGAACCATCAAAGCTGAAAGTACATTAGGAAAAGGAAGTGCCTTTACCATCTCATTTCCATTAGGTAAATAAATTTTTTTTGTAAAAATTGCAAAGTTAAAATTAACAGGCTAAAATGCTACATAATTTAGCTATTCACATACTATCCACAGCTATTCACACTCCAATACTAAAATTCTTCATAAAAACAAGCTGAAACCCTTTACCACATTATATTACAAGCTTGTGGAAAAATATCTCACTGCAAAAATGTGTCATTAAGTGGGAAAATGTGTTAATTTGTGTAGCATAACACTTAAAAACACAGTTTCATTACATGATAAGCTTCTTAGGCGAATATGAATCTACCATCGATACAAAAGGACGTTTCCTTTTGCCGGCAGCGTTTAAAAAACAGTTGCCTAAAGATGATGGAACACAATTCGTAATAAATAGAGGTTTTGAAAATTGCCTTACACTATATCCCCTACAAAGCTGGTCTCCCATTTTTACAAACTTAAGCAACTTAAACGATTTTGATTCCAACGTGAGGCAATTTCGTAGAGCTTTTTTAAATGGTGCTACTCCTATAGAGCTAGATAGTGCTGGTAGACTTTTGCTGCCAAAAAATTTGGCTGAATATGCATCACTCGATAAAGAAATTGTATTGGTATCTGCTATAAACAAAATTGAAATTTGGGATAAAAAAATATACAGCAAACAATCAGATACCTTATCTAACGAAGTATTTAGCAACCTAGCTAATGAGGTAATGAGAGGAATAAACAAACCTGTAGAATAATTTATTTGCCAAAGCAAAATAGTATTGGGGTATGCATAACCAAATTGAAAAAAATGATAATATAAATGTAATTGATGCTGATAGTAGCTATCACACACCTGTTTTATTACATGAAGTGGTAGATGCTTTGCAAATAAAAACTGATGGGGTATATGTAGATTGTACGTTTGGCGGTGGTGGTCACAGTAAAGCTATATTGAAAAAACTTGGTCCAAATGGTATTTTAATAGTTTTTGACCAAGATGAGGATGCAAAAAAAAACATTCCAGCAAATGAAGACAGGGTAATTTTTGTACCACAAAATTTTAGGCACTTGCAACGTTTTTTACGGTTACATAAAATTAATAAAGTAGATGGTATTTTGGCAGATTTGGGTGTATCTAGTCATCAATTTGATACCGCAGAACGTGGTTTTAGTACAAGGTTTGATGCAGCTTTAGATATGAGGATGGATAGCAGACAAATAAATACTGCAGCATCGGTTTTAAACAGTTTTACAGAGTTGCAACTGCATAAAATGTTTGAAAAATATGGTGAAGTTACCAATGCAAAAACTTTAGCCAAAGTAATAATAGAGCAAAGGTTGGTTAAGCCATTTACTACCATAAATAATTTTAAGCAAAGTATTGCAGGTATTGTAAAAGGTAATCCAAATAAATATTGGGCACAAGTGTTTCAGGCATTGCGTATTCAGGTAAACGAAGAAATTATAGCCCTGCAAGAAATGTTGCAACAATGTATTGAGGTATTAAAACCAAATGGATTAATAGCAATAATTACATTTCATTCCTTAGAAGATAGAATTGTAAAAAATTTTTTTAAACACGGCAATATTGTAGAGCAGGAGGCTGATGATGTATATGGAACAAAAGCAGAAAACCCATTTAACATTATTACAAAAAAACCAATAATACCATCACAACAAGAACAAAAAATAAACACCCGAAGTAGAAGTGCAAAGCTTAGAGTAGCACAAAAAAAATAAATGGAACAAAAAAAAATAAATACAACAGCTACAACACCTAAAGCCGAATGGAAACAGGTGTTTAACTATAAGCGTATTGTTCGTAACATTCCATTTTTTTTATTTTTAGCGGTATTGGCAATTGTATACATATATAATGGCCACCATGCAGATAAGTTGGTAAGAAAAATTGCTACAACTGAAAAGAATATTAAAGAGTTGGAGTACGAGTACAAAACTGTAAAAAGCGATTTGATTTTTAGAAGCAAAGCCAGCGAATTGGTAAGAGCAGTAGCTCCACTAGGGCTTATAGAACCTAAGGTGCCACCAATGCTTTTGCAAGGTTTGGACTCTTTAAAGAAATAGTTGGCAAAGGAAAATGAGCAGTTTGAAATTGTAAAGAACTTTCACTAACCAAGAACAATAATATGGAATTGGTATAGGTAGCAGGGAACATAATTTAATTAAGATTAAAATAAGGAACAACATAACAAAATTACTTTGGATATAAAAAAAGACATATTATGGAGAGTGCACTTTTGCTTTTTGTGCATGGTGCTGCTTTGTTTTATGGTAATTGGTAAAGCTATTTATATACAAACTGCACAAGGCAAATTTTGGCGTGGCATGAGTGATAGCTTGCATTTAAAATACCAACCTATTATAGCAGAAAGAGGTAGTATATATAGCGAAGATGGTAATATGCTTAGTACATCAGTACCAATTTTTGATGTGTTTATAGATTTTGCTGCTGATGGGTTGAGAGAAAAACAAGGCAAGCGTTTTAAAGATAATATTGATTCGTTAAGCTACAGCCTTTCTACACTTTTTAAAGACAAATCAAACAAGGAATACAAGAAAGATTTGCAACAAGCATTTGCAGATAAGGATAGATATTATATACTTAAACGCAAAATGAATTTTGAAGGATATTTACAACTTCGAAATTTTCCGTTGGTACGTTTGGGCCGTAATAAAAGCGGATTCATTATTGAGCCAAAAGATAAAAGAATAAACCCCTATGTGCTATTAGCTAATAGAACTATCGGTTTATCGAGGCAAGATTTATCTAAAAATGTTGGGCTTGAATTAACGTATGACAGTTTATTAAGAGGCACTACTGGCCAGCGTTTAATGCGTTATGCCGCTGGTGTTTATTTACCTGTAGAAGGGTCTGAACTTGACCCCATAAATGGAAAAGATATAGTAACCACATTAGATACCTATATACAAGACGTTACTGAGAATGCTTTAATGAAAATGATGGTAGGCAATAATTCTTTGCATGGCACAGCCATTGTAATGGAAACCGCTACAGGTAAAATTAAAGCAATTGCCAACTTAGGTAATCAACTAAACGGTAGTTATATTGAAGACTTAAATTATGGTATTGGTAAAAAAACAGAACCGGG
>JANMAV010000231.1:0-4209 GCA_031360055.1 Ferruginibacter sp. | reverse complement strand
AATATAAATTCACTAACTGATGTAAATGATAGTACAAGCATAATAAATTACAGCAACAGTTACATGAAACAACCAATAGATATTAAAATTGTAAAAACAAATGGCTATTGGTTGGTAGATTTTAAACATACAATAAATGATAGCACAATTATTGAATAAAGCATGATTAAAAACATTATGTTAGTTGGCTTAGGTAGTAGTATTGGAGGTATATTACGTTATGTAATCAGCCTATTTATTAAGCATAACAATTTTCCTTTTCATACTTTTTTAGTAAATATAATTGGTAGCTTTTGTATAGGCTTAGTATTTGCCTATGTTGCCAAACAACAACCCAATGCCGAATCAGTAAAACTATTTTTTGCAACTGGTATTTGTGGTGGGTTTACAACTTTTTCGGCTTTTAGTATGGAGAGTATACAATACATAAAATTGCAACAGTATGGTATAGCTTTTTTGTATATCATGTTGAGCATTGTTTGCTGTTTATCAGCAGTGATCATTGGTCTTAAAGTAGCTAACCAAGTATAACAATTAAAAATTTTATATATGAATGTTTTGCATCCTTGGCATGGAGCTCATTATGGGTTTGATGCTCCAGCACAAGTAAACGGTTTGATAGAAATATCTAAAGGAAGCAGCTGCAAATATGAGATTGATAAACCAACAGGTTTATTAAAATTAGATAGAGTAATTTACTCCTCTTTTCATTACCCAATTAATTATGGCTTTATACCTAAAACCCTAGGAGACGATGGCGACCCTCTTGATATTTTAATATTGTGTAGTGAAAGTATAATGCCATTATGCTTGGTTAAAGCTACCGTTATAGGCAATATGCAAATGATAGATAATGGAGAAAAAGATGATAAAATAATTGCAGTTGCCACAAATGACCCTTCTGTAAATCATATAAAAGACATTAATGAACTACCAGATCATTTTTTTAAAACACTAAAAAATTATTTTGAGCAATATAAAGTACTTGAAAACAAAAAAGTAGAGATAGATAATTTTCAAAATAAAGAAATTGCCTACACAGTTATTGAAGATGCAATAAAATTATATACAAATAATTTTGATGAAAATGGAAACCCAAACAAATAAAAAAATGGAAACCCATACAATTATAATATTATTAACAATAGGCTTGCTGGCAGGGGCATTGGGAGGCATTGTAGGCATTGGTGGAGGCATTATTATTGTACCTGCACTTGTGTATTTTTTAGGATATAGCCAACAAACAGCTCAAGGCACATCCCTTGGTTTAATAATGCTGCCTGTAGGCATTTTAGGTTTTTTGCAATATTATTACAGTAGCCAAAAAGCTGGCACCCCTATTAACTTTTATGTAATAGGTACTTTAGCTGTAGCTTTTGTAGTAGGCAGTTATTTTGGCAGCCGTATTGCCTTAACAGTACCGCAAGATGTGTTAAAAAAATTCTTTGCAATATTGTTGCTGGTAGTAGCAATCAAAATGTTATTTTTTGATAAATCAACAACCACAAAACAACCAGCAAATAATGATACACAAACTACCTCAACATTACATTAATTTACTTGTGGAAAATAGTTTGTAAAGCATCTTACCATAAAGCTATAGCATACCCTTACATGCCATTACAACAGCAACATAAAACTGATTCTGAAATTCTGCAAGCTTATTATGCTGATGCTGATAATTATTGGTTAGGCATTTTATTGCAACGCTATACTACATTACTTTTGGGTGTTTGTATGAAGTATTTAAAAAATGAAGATGATGCCAAAGATGCCGTACAACAAGTTTTTTTGAAAGTAATACATGAGCTACCTAAATACAAAGTTGACTATTTTAAAAGTTGGTTATATATGGTAGCTAAAAACCATTGTTTAATGAAACTTAGGGGTGCACAGCACCAAACAATAGAAATAAAAGATAGCATTACAGTTGCAGCAGATAATTATGCAGAAATTGCCAACCAAGCACAGCAAAAAGAAACTACCTTAAACAATTTAGATATTGCCATAACGCAATTAAAGGGTGAGCAAAAAGAATGTATAACTTTGTTTTATTTACAAAAATTAAGCTACCAACAAATAATTGAGCAAACTAGTTTTACTGCCATGCAAGTAAAAAGTAATATTCAAAATGGTAAAAGAAATCTTAAAATAATATTGGATAGATTACAAAAGAATGAGCAATAACCACAACATATCATCACCCGATAATAATGATAATGAAGCTGCAAAAGTTTCTTTATTAAATGAATTGCATCAGCATGAGGCAAAAACAAATAACCCAAAAGAAATTGCAAATGAGTTTGATATGGAAGCTGCACAAGGTCTTAAACAATTAAATAACCAACAAATTACTGGCATAGTTGCACAATTAAATAATAATTTAAAGCTTCAATTAAAAAAGAAAAAGAAATACAAAAGGAATATTCCTAGTCAAACTACGGTAATAATTACTATTGTTACCATTTTAATTTTTATTGTGCTAGCCTATGTTATTATAAAAAAATTAGCTGTGTAAAAATTCTACTCAATCTTACAAATTGTTTATTAAATATAAATTGACTATTTATTGCAACATCATAATTTTTAACACTAAAAGTTGCTTTTTTTTTCATAAAAACTCAAACCAATTCCACAAGTACATTTTAATAATATTAACGCATAAAATAGGTACAACGGCATAATTTTTATAATATTGCAGGTTAATTTTATTACACCAACTCAATTATAAAATATGTGTGGAATTGTAGGTTATACTGGGCCAAAACAGGCTTACCCAATAATACTTAAGGGCTTAAAAAGGTTAGAATATAGAGGATATGATAGTAGTGGTGTTGCCTTATTGCATAATGGAAAATTAAATGTTTACAAAAAGAAGGGCAAAGTAGCTGAGTTAGAAGAAAATTTAATAGGCAAAGATTTAACTGCAAATATTGGCATAGGCCATACCCGTTGGGCTACACATGGTGAGCCAAGTGATAGAAATTCTCACCCACACACATCTGCAAGCAAAAGGCTTAGCATGATACATAATGGTATTATTGAAAACTATGCTCAATTAAAAAAAGAATTAGTAAGCAAAGGCTATACATTTAACAGTGATACTGACACTGAGGTTTTACTAAATTTTATTGAAGAAATATTATTAAACAACAACTGTACCTTAGAAGAAGCTGTACGTATTGCCCTTAAAAGAATTACAGGTGCATATTGTATTTTATTGCTTGATGAGCAAGATCCAGAAACTATCATTGCTGCCCGTAAAGGTAGCCCTCTAGTAATTGGAATTGGTAAAGGTGAGCATTTTCTAGCTAGTGATGCATCTCCAATTATTGAATATACCAAAGAAGTAGTGTATGTAAATGACTATGAGTTGGCCATTGTACGACCTAACGAATTGATACTAAAAAACCTTGGTAACGAAAAAATTACACCATTTATAACTAAGCTAGATATGGAATTGGCTGCCATTGAAAAAGGTGGTTACGATCATTTTATGCTTAAAGAAATATATGAGCAGCCAAGTACAATTCAAGATTGCTTAAGAGGCCGTTTGCAGCCCGAAGCAGGCACCATAACTATGGCAGGTATTGATGATAATATGGAGCAATTAAAAACTGCAAACCGAATAATGATAGTGGCATGTGGTACCAGTTGGCATGCTGGTTTAGTTGCAGAATATGTTATTGAAGAGTTGTGTAGAATTCCTGTAGAGGTTGAGTATGCATCTGAGTTTAGGTACAGAAACCCAATTGTAAATAAGGGTGATGTTATCATAGCCATATCTCAAAGCGGAGAAACTGCAGATACCCTCGTTGCACTAGAAAAAGCAAAAGAAAATGGAGCATTTATTTTTGGAGTTGTAAATGCAGTCGGCTCATCTATAGCCCGTATATCTCATGCTGGTGCATATACACATGCTGGTCACGAAATTGGTGTGGCTTCTACAAAAGCTTTTACCGGCCAATTGGCAGTACTAATGATGATGGCTTTAAAAATAGCTATTCAAAAAGGTACTATTACAAATGATAGATATCAACAACTCATAAATGAATTGGCAGATGTACCTGAAAAAGTAAATGCTATTTTAAAAAATGCTGAAGAAATAAAAGCCATAGCATTAAAATATAAAGATGCCTCTGATTTTTTATTCTTAGGTAGAGGGTATAACTTTCCGATAGCTTTAGAGGGTGCATTAAAACTTAAAGA
>JANMAV010000225.1:0-1759 GCA_031360055.1 Ferruginibacter sp. | reverse complement strand
TTAGAAAATAATACTACAGGTTCCAGAAATATTGGTATAGGTTATAGGTCTGGTTATAATAATACAACAGCTTCAGATCAAATATTTATAAATTCTATACAAAGGGCTAATTATACTGCTGATCAGACTAATTCACCAATTTATATTCAACAAAATACTACAGTAGCTAATCAAAATATATTTTTAAATGGTAAAGTGATAGCTGCCGCCCCTATAAGAAAAAAAGGATATACTGTAGCTACTTTACCAGTAGGTGTACAAGGAGATTGTGCTTTTGTAACTGATTGCTCATTTACAAGTGCAGGTGTAGGAACCCCTGTTACTGGAGGTGGATCAAGTGTTTTACCAGTATTTTATGATGGAACACAATGGATAGTAGGATAAAATAAAATAAAATAAAGTTTGTCGGTTTTCAGAAAACCGTCCTAAATAAAATGAAAATAATAGATTTTAAAAAAGGTTTAACCTTTCACACACGCACAACAGAATCAGTATTCTTTAAAGAAGTTAAGAAAATTCTTACTTTTTTAGGAGTATCATTTACAGATCCTTGTTGTCCTGGTGCAGTAACAAACGTAACTACCTCAGTTATTTTTAGCACACCGCAAAATAACATTGCGGCTGGTGCTGGTGGAGCTATTCCTGTAACAAACTATCTAACTACAATTAATACCGATGCTGGTGGTGATGCTTTCACTTTGGCTAATGGTACAAAAGTAGGACAACTAAAAAAGATTTTACTTGTTATTGATGGTGGTGGAAATGGCGTTGTAACACCTGCAAATTTAGCTGCTGGAACTACTATTACCTTTGACGATGCAACAGATTATGTTGTATTAGTATGGGGTGGTGCAGAATGGTTCGTAGTAGAAAATTCTGGAGTGACAGTTGCGTAATTAAATTTTTAAAGGCGTAGTTGATTCTACGCCTTTATTTTAAATTTTAAAAAACTATTATGAATTTTATTTTATTAGAAGTATTACCAATAGCTTCTTGGTGGGGCATAGTTTTAAGTGGTATAATAACTCTATTAGGATTTTTAATAAGAGATGCTTATTTAACTATTAAACGTCGTCAAGATAGTAGTGAAGAGACAGCCAAAATACTTACTGAAAAATTAGATGGAGAAAAGCTAAATAATGAAAAAGCATTACGTGCTCTTGATGGGCGTATGAATGACTTACATATAAATATACTCAATAGATTGGACGACATCAAGAATAAATTTAACGAATTTCGCAAATAATATAAAATGAATTCAGAAAATAAAAATATTCTTCAAATATACAAGAAGGTCATAGAAACAATGCCTTATGGTATTGTTGTTTCTAATATTGATGGTAAATTTATATTTTATAATAACAGAGCTTCTATTGTTTTTAATGAAAATTTACAAAAAAGTTTACAAGAAAATTGGGTAGAAGACTTTGGTGTATTTACCGTTGATAGAAAAGAAAAATATAAAACAGAGAATTTACCAATGAGCAAAGCCCTTAAAGGACAAACTGTAGTTGGTGAAAAAATGTATATTAAACATATAGGTATTCCAAATGGTGTTTATTTGAAAGTTTCGGCTTTTCCAATAATTACTGAAAATACTATTGAAGCAGCAGTTATTATTTTTGATGATATTACAGAAGAGCAAATTATGTATGATAGTATAATTAGCAAAATTAATGATTTAGAAAATTATTTACGAGAATTAAACCAAAAAGAAAGACAAGATGAAAAATAAAATTTTAGAATTTATTAAAAAGAA
>JANMAV010000200.1:0-2287 GCA_031360055.1 Ferruginibacter sp. | reverse complement strand
TATGCTGAAATGAGCACCGTTTTAGAAACTAGTGAAGGCGCTTTAAAAGCTAGCTACCACCATGCTGTAAAAAAAATTGAAGCGTATATTTTAAATAATTAAACTATTGTTTAGCTGCATACTAAACAACATTAAATGAATACAAGCGTACACATATTACATGAATTAAAAGCTATAAGCCCAACAGTAGCTGCCATACCCCATATGCAGGTATACACAGTGCCCTCTAATTATTTTAACCAATTGCATATTGAATTGGCAGCAAATTTAGTTGCTGAAAACTTACTTGTGCTTAAAGAATTAGAAACTGTACCTGCTGGTTATTTTGAAAGCTTACCTCAACAAATTTTACAAAAAATTAGAGCAGAAAAAATTACTGAAGTTAGTGTAGAAACTACAGCTATATCTACAATTGTAGCAAGCATTTCTAACAAAAATGTGTATACCGTACCCACATCATATTTTGAAACATTTTCTGTTGCTACCACTACTTCAAGGCCAGGTAAAGTTCTACAAATGGGTTTTGTGACACAATTTGCAAAATATGCAGCTGCAGCAATAATTACTGGCCTTGTAAGTATTGGTATTTTTAATTTAATTAGTAAACCTACAGCCAATGCAGTTTTAGGCAATGTAGAAACTGCTGCAGTTGTACAACAAGCAAATAGCATAATAGCAGCAGGTAATTTTGATGAACAATTGGCCTCTTTAACAGATAACGATATTGAAAAATATTTAAAAGATAATGGAGAAAATATACAAGCTGGTTTGGTAGCATCTGCTTCAGAAAACGCAGCTACTTTGCCAGATGCAACAGATTATTTAATTGATGAAACAACACTAGATAACTTTTTAGATACTCATAATTTACAACAATAAATACAGCACAATGAAACACTTTTTACTATATATATGTTTGCTCTTTACTAGTTATCTATCCAATGCCCAAATAGGTAACGATAACCAAGAACTTACTATTAAAAAAGAAGAAAAAATTAAGGCTTTGTATGTTGCTTACATAACCCAACAACTTACTATTACACCTACTGAAGCAGAAAAATTTTGGCCGTTGCATGCACAATATGATGCTGAGCTTAGAACAATAAATAACAACAACAATGAGCTTGATAGGCAACAAGCCATGCTTAATGTAAAGAAAAAGTACGCTAGTAGTTTTGGTAAAATTTTAGGTAATGAGCGTAGTAATAATTTTTATAAGCAAGATGAAGCTTTTAGAAGAAAACTAATGGAACGATTGCAAAAGCTGAGACAAAACAGGAAAAATAATGAGGGCCAAGGTAAAGGTATGGGTAGGCGTAGGCAATAAGGTTTACTTTTAAATTAATTAATAAAAATTCTCTATAATTTTTTTTGTGCATGTCCCAATATTTGTTTGGCAGCTACACAAGTTTTATTGTATAAAAAATAAAGTTATAAACTTATAAATGGTGTTTTTATATCATGGTAAAAAAGCATTGTCCAGTGCTCTTGTTGGCCTTGTAACCACCATTGTTGCCTTAACTCCATACATAATTTACCATCAAAATCATACTTTGCTACAAATTTGCTTTTCATTTGTTGCAATTGAGGGGCTACATCTCCACCATAAAATATTTTTTCCCCATCTTCTTCTATTAAAAAAGTTTGGTGGTAAGGGCAATGTGCACCGCTAACTTTATAGGTGATGTAACCATCAATATTACCATTACATTCAGTAAAAATTACATTGTTAGCATTGCCTAAAATACTAAATTCAGTAGGGGTATAACTTGGGCTACCTTTTTGAGTTGCAAACTCATATTCTTGTTTATTTACATAATATGTTGCCTGCGGAAAACTCAAAAAACTATTACCCAAAATTGCATCCTCCTTGCTTATGCCACCTGAATGATCTTTGTGTAAGTGGCTAATTAAAACCTTTGTAACATCCAAAGGGTCTATACCAATATTTACCAAGTTTTGGTGTAGTTGCAAAACTCCATCTCGGTTACAAAATCCCAATCCAGTATCTATCAACAAAATATCTTTTTTAGTTGCAATACAAAAAGGTTGTATTTCTACTAATAATGAGCCTAATGCCCTTGCTTGTAAATCATCTTGCTCTTTATTAAAGGGTATAAAAACTTTAGTTTTATCAATGGTAAATGCTCCTTCACTAAGTGGAAAAATTTTCATATTTCAATACTATATTTAATGAGATAAATATGCTTTTGTAAGCAAAAATATTTATTTAAGTGCTAGGAAGCGTAATTAAATTAACACGTTGTATTTATTGAAATAGAAAATT
>JANMAV010000127.1:0-1644 GCA_031360055.1 Ferruginibacter sp. | reverse complement strand
AAAAAACTTTTAAAATGACTGTGGGGAATTTATACAGAGAAAGAAAAATTAGCTTTGAGGAAGAAGGAATAAAACTTTGTTGATTTGTATTTGCAAATGTTAATAAAAATTAATGATAAAGAATTTTAATACCCTTTTTTTAAAAAACCTTAGTTTATCGTTAATTATACTAATTGTATTGTTTTTGATATGCACTTTTGGTTTATTTGAAGTTGCTGATGGTGTTTTTATTGATAAAGATTTTTTATTTGACGATAATGTTTTTGCAGCCATTAAACCTTTTGTAAATAATACCAACACTGCAATAATGTTGGCAATAACTTTTTTAGGATCGCAAAATTTTTTACTGCCTGCCAACATATTTTTAATAGGCTTTTATTTATTTTATAAAAAACAAAGAAGAACGGCTTTAATTATTACTTGCATATCTACAACTAGTGTAGCTGTAATGTTTTGTATAAAATTTATTTTGCAAAGGCAAAGGCCAATGTTACCAT
This sequence comes from Ferruginibacter sp., assembly GCA_031360055.1. Classification (GTDB taxonomy): domain Bacteria; phylum Bacteroidota; class Bacteroidia; order Chitinophagales; family Chitinophagaceae; genus Ferruginibacter. The sequence goes on along the minus strand of JANMAV010000127.1, from coordinate 1,147 downwards.
TGCTTGTAAAGGTTCATGGGTATAGCTTTCCGAGTGGGCATACATTTACAAGTGTAACTTTTTATGGTATTATTGCATATATAGTTTATAGGAATGTACATAAGGTTTGGCTAAAATATTTAATTATTGGGCTACTTATTTGCTTTATTTTATTGATAGGTTTTAGCAGAATATATTTACGGTTACATTATGCTAGTGATGTAATTGCAGGTTTTTGCTTGGGTATGATATGGCTTATTTTATCAAAAATATTTTTGGTGAAAAAAAATACCGGTTCAATAAATTAATGTATTAAACCTATTTTTTTTGAATGTTGTATAGCATCATCGCTGTGTGAAAAATAAAAAAAGTGTATGCCTGCTTTTTCTATCTCTACTTGTTTTGTTAGTACATTTGGTTTTTTAGGATGCCCCACCCTTCTAATATATACTGCGTACACGTTTTGCGGAAAGTATTCTACAATAGCGGAATAAATATCTATATCTTTTTGAGAATCATCTCCAAGTAACACAAATTTTTGATGAGGAAAAAGTTCTAATATTTTTACAATACGGGTAAATTTTCCATTATGGTTATTTTGACCTGTAGCAAATAATTTGCTAAATGTTTTTATTTGATTGAGAAGAAAAATGCCATCGGGTAATTTATTTTGTTGCACAAAATCTTTTATATATTCATACAAATTCCATTCACTACTGCTAACGTAAAAAAATGGGTTATTAACTGGGTTACTATCATGTAAACCATGCAACAATTGGTAGTGCTTTACTGCACCATTAAAAGGTTTGCGACTTTTTGCGTTTTCAGTTAATAGTACATATAAACGCTTGCGTAAGTTAGATGAATGAGAGATTAAAAATGTATCATCAATATCAGAAATAAAAGCAAATGCTGTTGTGTTAGGAATGATAATATCGTTTTCTGTTTGGGCTAAACTAATAAGCTTTTCTTTATTTACCAATGTGGCTTTAACTTTATAAACGGCAGGGTTTAAAGCTATAGTTGATTTATATTCAAATTTAAAAAAGCCATCTTTTTCTGTTATTGTTTCAAACACTTTGCCATTAAAGGCTAAATGTACCGTTGCTTTACCTAGTGGTTTTACCATAAAAAGCCGTAATAGAGCAAGGGCATTTATTAAAAAAAA
>JANMAV010000167.1:0-17013 GCA_031360055.1 Ferruginibacter sp. | reverse complement strand
GGCAATAATTCTTTGCATGGCACAGCCATTGTAATGGAAACCACTACAGGTAAAATTAAAGCAATTGCCAACTTAGGTAAGCAACTAAACGGTAGTTATATTGAAGACTTAAATTATGGTATTGGTAAAAAAACAGAACCGGGTTCTGTATTTAAATTAGCAACATTAATGAGCTTGTTAGAAGATAAATATGTTGACATAAACACAATTGTAAATTGTGAAGGTGGCAGAAAATTATTCTCAGGCTTAAGAATTACAGATTCTCATTTAGGTACGTATGAAACTACAGTAAAAGAAGCTTTTGCAGCAAGTAGTAACGTTGCTTTTGCAAAACTTGCAGATCAATATTACCATAACAACCCACAGCAGTTTTTAGATCATTTACATAAAATGCGTTTGGATACCCTAACCGGTGTTGAAATTATAGCATCTGCTGGCTATCCCTTAATAAAAAAAGCTACTGCACGTAGTTGGAGTGCTACCACTATACCCTTTATGGCTCACGGTTACGAAGAATTAGTAACGCCATTAAATATGCTTACTTTATATAATGCTGTAGCAAATAACGGTGTTATGATGAGGCCCTATTTAGTAAATGAAATAACCGATTATGGTGTTACCATAAAAAAAATTGAACCGCAAATACTAGATCCAAAAATTTGCAGCAAAGAAACTGTTGCCATGCTTAAAGAATGTATGCTGGAGGTAGTAGAAGGCGTACATGGTACAGCACATGCAATTTATGATAGCACGTATAAAATAGCCGGTAAAACCGGTACCGCAGTAACAGCTTTAGATAACAAAGGATATAATAAGGGCTCAAAAATTTATCAAGCATCTTTTATTGGTTATTTCCCTGCGGAGGCACCAAAATATACCATGGCAGTAGTTATACAAAATAGTAGAGAATCAAAATTGGTATATGGTGCTGCAGTATCTGGTACGGTGTTTAAAGAAATTAGCGATAAGCTGTATGCCCGTTATTTAACTTCTGCTACTTACAATACTGCATTGGCAAAAGATACCATTATAAACAATGCTATAGGTATAAAAAATGACATGAAATCAATTTTTGGATACATGGCTATACCATACAATGATGCTACACAAACTGGTAGCTGGCGTTCGGTTATGCTTACTCAAAATACAGCAAGTATGGGCAATCAAGCCATTGCATCTACCTCTAATAAAATAATGCCAAATGTAGTTGGAATGGGCTTAAAAGATGCTGTGTATTTACTAGAAAACAAAGGCTTAGGTATAGTATTTACAGGTAATGGCAAAGTACTTAGCCAAAGTATTGTAGCCGGATCTAGTATTAACAAAGGGCAAAAAGTAAATTTATTTTTAAACTAAATGTTGCAAAACTTACTATATAAAGTAAACATTTTATCAGTACATGGTAGTACCAATGTAGCTGTAGCAGCTTTATGTATAAATTCTCATTTAGCAACAACTAACAGTTGTTTTATTGCAATTAAAGGCAGCACTGTAGATGGGCATTTGTATATTGATGCAGCTATTAAAAATGGGGCTACTGCAATAATAGTTGAGCAACTGCCCAATAATTTAGAAACAAATATCACCTATATAAAAGTGCCAAATACAGGTATTGCTGCTGGGTTAATGGCAAGCAACTTTTATGAAAACCCATCTAATAAAATGGAGGTTGTGGGTGTAACAGGCACAAATGGTAAAACTACAGTTGTTACAATTTTATACAATTTATTTACCAAGCTGGGTTACACCTGTGGCCTAATCAGTACAGTTCAAAATAAAATTGCCAACAATATAATTCCAGCTACCCATACTACTCCAGATGCTATAAGCTTACAAGCATTATTACACCAAATGGTTGCAGCTGGCTGCAAATATGTTTTTATGGAGTGTAGTAGCCATGCAATAGAGCAGCAACGCATTGCAGGGGTTCAATTTAGGGGTAGCATATTCACAAACATAACACATGATCATTTAGACTATCATAAAACATTTGACGAATACATAAGAGTAAAGAAAAGTTGGTTTGATAATTTACCAAAATCAGCCTTTGCTATTAGCAATGCTGATGATAAAAGAGGAGCCATAATGTTGCAAAATACTGCAGCAAAAAAATATTTTTACAGCCTGCGTACTGTAGCTGATTTTAAAGCCAAAATACTTGACAATAGTATAAACGGCCTACACTTAACCATAAATGATATTGAAGTACACTTTAAATTAATTGGTGCATTTAATGCTTACAACCTTTTAGCAGTATACGGTGCAGCTACATTGTTAGGCTTACAAAAAACTGATGTGTTGGTAGCTTTAAGCAATATAGATACCGCAGCAGGTAGGTTTGAATATAGCATAAGTAAAAACCAAAAAATTATAGGAATTGTAGATTATGCTCATACGCCAGATGCTTTATTGAATGTTTTAGCAACCATAAAAAATTTACGCCAAGGGCAAGAAAATATAATAACTGTTATAGGCTGTGGCGGCGATAGAGATAAAACAAAAAGACCCATAATGGCTGAAGTAGCCTGTGAGCATAGTGATAAAGTTATTTTAACGGCTGATAACCCTCGTACTGAAAATGCTCAAACTATTTTACAAGAAATGGAAGTAGGTATTAACGTTGTAGCAAGGCGTAAAACTATTAGCATAGCAGATAGAAGAGAAGCCATAAAAACAGCCATTACGTTAGCAAACAAACAAGATATTGTTTTAATAGCAGGTAAAGGCCATGAAAAATACCAAGAAATAAATGGGGTTAAATATCCATTTGATGACAAAGAAATAATGATGGAAATGTTTGAATTATTAGAGAAATAGAAACCAATAAAAAGTAAAATAAAGTTTGCAACAGAATAAACAGTGAACTCAAAATTATTTAGCAGAACAGCTAAAAGCAAATTAAATCAACATGTTATATCACTTGTTCGATTGGTTAACCAATCATTTTACTAAATCATCAATACCAGGCAGTGGGCTATTTCAGTTCATTAGCTTTAGGGTAATTGTAGCTTTAATATTATCGTTAATAATTACAACAGTTTTTGGTAAAAAGCTTATTAATTTTTTGCAAAAAAAGCAATTGGGAGAAACTGTTAGAGATCTTGGTTTGGCTGGGGAGCAACAAAAAAAAGGAACGCCAACAATGGGTGGCATAATTATAATCTTAGCCATAATTATACCTACTTTATTACTTGCCAATTTAGATAAAGTGTATATACGCCTCATGTTATTATGTGCTGTATGGCTGGGTGCTATTGGTTTTATTGATGATTATTTAAAAATAAGAAGTAAGCGATTAGCTAAACAGAAAGGTACTGACTATAAAAAAAGTGATAGTGATGGATTGGCAGGCATTTTTAAAATTTTTGGCCAAGTGGTTATTGGTACTATTATAGGGGTTACACTTTACTTTAGCCCAAGTGTATCAGTAAAAAGAGAAGTAGTAAATGCTACAATAAACCCATTACAACAAGGAGAAAGAAAACTTAAAGAAGATACTATAATCATTGATGGAGCACAACATCGTTTTGTAACAGTTAAAACACCCATTACAACCATACCATTTGTAAAAAACCATGAGTTTAATTACTCAAAATTATTACCAAAAAGCTGGCAAGATTATACCTACATCATTTATATAGCTATAGTAATTTTTATTGTTACTGCAGTTTCTAACGCAGCAAATATAACTGATGGGTTAGATGGCTTAGCTACTGGTATAAGTGCCATAATAGGCATTTGTTTAGGCATTTTTGCTTATGTAAGTGGCAACGTAAAGTTTGCTGAGTACTTAAATATAATGTACATACCAAACCTGGGTGAGCTATCCATTTTTATTGCTGCTTTTGTGGGTGCATGTGTTGGTTTTTTGTGGTACAACTCTTACCCTGCTCAAGTATTTATGGGAGATACGGGCAGCCTGGCTTTAGGAGGTATGATAGCAGCATTAGCCATTATTGTTCGTAAAGAGTTATTGATACCAATATTTTGCCTAGCATTTTTTGTTGAGCTATGTAGTGTAATGATACAAGTAAGTTATTTTAAATACACAAAGAAAAAGTACGGTGAGGGGCGACGGGTGTTTTTAATGAGCCCTTTACACCACCATTATCAAAAATTAGGCTATCACGAAAGTAAAATAGCTGTTAGGTTTTGGATACTTACTATTTTATGTGTAGCTGTTGCCATTGCAACATTAAAAATGAGGTAAAAAATGAAACAGTTTATTGCTATACTTGGTTCAGGAGAAAGTGGTGTTGGTACAGCCATACTTGCACAGCAACAAGGGTACACAGTTTTAGTTAGCGATGCTGGCAAAATAAAACCCTTGTATAAAAATGAACTAATGCAATACAATATTCCTTTTGAAGAAGGAAGCCATGATGAGCAAAAAATATTAACTGCAAACTTGGTAATGAAAAGCCCAGGTATACCTGAGAAAAACGAATTGATAAAAAAAATAAGAGCGGCTGGTATTGAAATAATTAGTGAAATAGAATTTGCTTACAGGTATAAGGGCAACAGTAAAATAATTGCTATAACAGGTAGCAATGGTAAAACAACTAGCACTGCACTTACCTACCACATTTGCAATTTTGGTGGTGCAGATTGTGCCATGGTAGGCAACATTGGTTTTTCATTTGCTAAACAAGTAGCCATACAACCAAAGCAATTATATATTGTTGAGGTAAGTTCTTTTCAGTTAGATGATATTAAATATTTTAAACCCGATGTTGCTGTTATAACTAACGTAACTGAAGATCATTTAGATAGATACAATTACGATGTAAATAATTATATAAAAAGCAAGTTTAGAATTATAGAAAACCAAACAGAAACGGATGTTTTTATTTACAATATAGATGACGAAACAACAAAAAATTACTTAAAAAATATTTCCATAAGATCAATTAAAGCACCAATAACTATGAGCAAAGCATTACCAGAAGGAGCCTACATTACCAATGCCCAATTACATGTAAAATGGAAAGGGGAAGAAATGGAAATGAATGTATCTGACTTTACATTAAAAGGCAAGCACAACCAATATAACAGTATGGCAGCAAGTATGGCAGGCACGGCAGTGGGTATACGAAAAGAAAAAATTAGAGAATCGTTTCAAACTTTTGAAAGCCTAGAGCACCGTATGGAGCCTGTAGCTACTATTAGAGGGGTAGAATTTATTAATGATAGTAAAGCCACAAATACCAACAGTACTTGGTTTGCTTTAGAGGGCATGGAAAAACCAGTTGTACTTATTCTTGGTGGTGTAGATAAGGGTAACGACTATGAATTTATGAAAACTATTGTTGCTGAAAAAGTTAGGGCTATTGTTTGTTTAGGTATAGATAATGTAAAAATACATGAGGCATTTAGCAGTATAGTAAAAAATATTAAAGATACCAACAATGCTACTGATGCTGTTATTGAAGCATTTAGGTTTGCCGAAAAAGGAGACGTTGTATTGCTAAGCCCAGCTTGTGCAAGTTTTGATTTATTTACAAGTTATGAAGATAGAGGTACACAGTTTAAAAAAGCAGTGAAGAGTTTATAACTCTATAAATTTCTATAAAAATAAGATTACACAATTACATGATACAACCCAATAGCATACGAGATTTTTTTACACCTGACCTAGCAAACATGGGAGGCAACTTGGTTAAAAAAACCAAAGGTGATAAAGTAATTTGGGCTATAGTAATTATTCTTACTTTGGCAAGTTTGCTATTAGTATATAGTAGTACAGGTTCACTAGCTTATCGTATGAGCCGTAGCACCGAAAGTTATTTATTTAAACAACTAGCTTTTATATTATTGGGGTTAATGGTTATATATTTTGCACACCGTATAAATTATACAATCTACTCTCGTATTGCATTGCTGCTGTTTCTAATATCTGTACCATTGTTAATATACACACTATTATTTGGAGTACAATTAAATGCTGGTAGCAGGTGGATAAAACTGCCAATCATTAACATGACTTTTCAAACATCTGACTTAGCAAAACTTGCTTTGTTTATGTATCTAAGCAGGCAATTAAGCAGAAAACAACAAATAATTAAAGATTTTAAAAAAGGCTTTTTACCAATAATAACACCAGTAGCTATTGTTTGTATATTAATAGCACCAGCCAATTTATCTACATCAATATTAGTTGCAGGTACAAGTTTTTTATTAATGTTTATAGGTAGGGTAAGCACCAAACATATTTTATATACAATTGGTATTGCCATGATACCGGTAGTATTTTTAATAAGCATTGCTGTTTCTAATTACGACAAAACTAAAGGAGAAGCAAAAAAGCTACCGAGTATTTTAGCAGCAGGTAGAATACCAACTTGGATAGGAAGGGTGCAGACATTTTTATACAGCAAAAAAGAAGACAACAATGATAAACTGTACCAAATAAACCAAGCAAAAATTGCCATTGCAAAAGGAGGTTGGTTAGGTAAAGGCCCAGGTAATAGTGAGCAGCGTAATTTTTTACCACACAGCTATAGCGATTTTATTTATGCCATTATTATTGAGGAGTACGGCATATTTGGTGCAACATTTATGTGTTTTATTTATATGCTTTTTTTATACCGTTGTATACGAATTTATAAAAGATGCCCTTATGCATTTGGTGCATTTTTAGCATTGGCTTTAAGTTTTACATTAGTAATTCAAGCCATAGCTAACATGGCCGTAAATGTAAATTTATTTCCTAATACTGGTGTAACCTTACCCTTAGTAAGCATGGGTGGTAGTAGCTTTTTATTTACCTGCTTTGCCATAGGTATCATTTTAAGTGTGGCCCGTAATGTAGAGCAGCAAGAGGGAAAAGCGGCAGCACAACAAGCAAAAAATATTGAAGCACAACAACAACTTGAAACAGCATAATTGAGCAATAACCAAACCATATTAACCAATACGCTAGCAGCTACTACTCCCCTACGTTTTATTGTAGCAGGTGGTGGTACCGGTGGGCATATTTTTCCAGCAATAGCTATTGCTAATGCTATTAAAAAAATACAGCCTACCGCCCAATTTTTATTTGTAGGAGCAATTGGTAAAATGGAAATGGAAAAAGTACCACAAGCAGGTTATGAAATTAAAGGTTTAAATATAGCTGGGTTTAACCGCAGTTCCATGATAAAAAATATTACACTCCCTTTTAAACTTATTCAAAGCTTATTTGCTGTAAGAAGTATTTTTAAAAATTTTAATCCAACAGCTGTAATAGGTGTTGGAGGTTATTCCAGTTTTCCTGTACTGAGGTATGCACAAAATAAAGGCATACCTACTTTTATACATGAGAGCAATTCATTTGCAGGTAAAAGCAATATTTTATTAGGCAAAAATGCAACTACAATTTTTACAGCAACAGATAATATGGAAAAGTTTTTTCCATTAAATAAAATTACAATAACTGGCAACCCTATACGCCAAAGCATAAGCCATAGTACTGCTACAAAGCAAGATGCTATTTCATTTTTTAATTTAGATGGTAGCAAAAAAACTGTTTTAGTAGTTGGTGGAAGTCTAGGTGCAAAATCTATAAACGAGGCAATAGGTAACAACATTGATGTATTTAGCAAAAATAATTTGCAATTAATTTGGCAAACTGGCAAGCCTTATTTTGATGAGGCTACTAAATTAATTGAAGGGCATGATAATATTTTTATGAGCAGTTTTATTTCTCAAATGGAAAATGCGTATGCTGCTGCTGATTTAGTTATTAGTCGTAGTGGCGCCATGGCAGTAGCTGAATTATGTATGGTTGGCAAACCAGTAATTTTTGTACCCTACCCTCATGCTGCTGAAGACCATCAAACTGCAAATGCACAGGCTTTGGTAAATAAAAATGCTGCACAATTAATTAAAGATAATGTAGTGCAGCAATTACTAATACCAACTATGTTAAACTTATGCCACAATGATGAATTACAACATCAATTAAAAAATAATATAAGCAAATTAGCGGTTCAAAATGCTGATGAAATTATTGCAGAACAAATTTTACAAGTATTACAAGCAGCATGATTAATATAAACAACATATCATCAATATACTTTGCTGGCATAGGAGGAATAGGCATGAGTGCACTTGCAAGATATTTTAATGAAAAAGGAGTAAAGGTTTCTGGATACGATAAAACTGAAACTATTTTAACTACACAACTTCAACAAGAAGGTATATCCATACATTTTGTAGATGATGTTAATTTACTTGATAAAAATGCAGATGTAGTAGTATATACACCTGCTATACCTGCTACACAAACTGAGTTAAATTTTTATAAAGAAAATAATTATACCTTATTAAAACGAAGTGATGTATTGGGTTTATTAACTGAACATAGTTTCAATATTTGTGTAGCAGGCACACATGGCAAAACCACTACTAGTGCCATGATAGCTCATATTTTAAAAGATAGTGGTACAGGCTGCAATGCATTTTTGGGTGGTATAGCTACAAATTATAATACAAATTTTTGGGCTGCCCCATCAAATAAAGATAGTGATGATGAAAATATTGCTGTTGTAGAAGCGGATGAATATGATAGAAGCTTTTTAAAGTTGAAACCAAATATTGCCATCATTACAGCAATGGATGCTGACCACTTAGATATTTATGGTACGGAGCAAAATATGCAAGATGCATTTATTGAGTTTACCACAAAAATAAAACCTGGTGGATGTTTAATAATTAAAAAAGGTATAAATCGCTTTACTGATTTTAAAGTGGCAGATACATGCAATTATGCATATAATGATGATACAGCTGACTTACATATTGCCAACTTACAAATACAAAACGGAGCTTACCATTTTGATGTAATAAACACCTATTGGAAAGTACAACAGGTAGTGCTTTATATGGGTGGGTTACATAATATAGAAAATGTAATAGCAGCTATTGCAGTTGCAAAATATTTAAAAATTGATGATGCAAAAATTCTTGCGGCTGTGGCTTCATTTGCTGGGGTAAAAAGAAGATTTGAATATATACTTACCCCAAAAAATAACAATACAGTAGCTTTTATTGATGACTATGCACATCATCCAGAAGAATTGAGAAGTTTAATTGAAGGAGCAAAAAAATTGTTTCCAAACAAAAAGTGTACAGTTATTTTTCAACCCCATTTATTTAGCCGTACTAATGATTTGGTTGATGGATTTGCAGAAGTACTTAGCTTGGCTGACAATACGGTATTACTACCTATTTACCCTGCAAGAGAAATACCAATGCCAGGTGTAACTAGTCAGTTAATAATTGATAAAATGACAAATAATAATAAAACAATTGTACAAAAAAATGAATTGGTAAAATGGGTAATGAGCAATAATGTAGAGCTACTTATTACTGCAGGTGCAGGAGATATTGATACACTGGTACAACCAATAAAAGAAGCATTATTACAAATCTAATTTTGACAAATACTAAAAACACGATACTACAATTTTTTAAAACATTAGCATGGGTGCTAGTGGGTGCAAGTTGTGTGACGCTACTTGCATTTAGTGCTGTAAACAAACAACAAAAAGTATGCAGTGGTTTACAAATAAATATTACTGGAGTAAGCAATAATTTTTTTATTGACAAAAATGATGTGTACGAAATTATTAAAAAGTTTGGAGGAGATACTACACAACAAAAAAACATTGGTAATGTTAATTTAAAACAAATTGAGTACCAGTTAGAAAAAGATGTTTGGATTAAAAATGCTGAATTGTATTTTGACAACAATAATATACTAAATGTAACAGTTGCAGAAAGAGAACCAATTGCTAGGATTTTTACAACTACTGGTAATACATTTTATATAGATAGTAGTTGTGCTAAATTACCTTTAAGTGATAAGTTTTCGGCTAGGTTGCCCATTTTTACTGGCTTTGTAAGTAACAACAGTATTTTGCCAACTGCAGATAGTTTACTACTTACAGTTATTAAAAATATAACTACAACAATTATTGCAGATACTTTTTTAATGGCCATGATAGAGCAAATTGAAATTATAAATAATCATCAATTTGAAATGACACCAAAATTAGGGAAGCAAAAAATAATTTTTGGAGATGAAAATGATATTGAAACAAAATTTGAAAAGCTAAAACTTTTTTATAAAAAAGTAATACCACAAGCCGGCTGGAACAGGTATGGCAATATAAATTTATCTTACAAAAACCAAGTTGTGGCCAGTATTAGAGGCAAAGCAGATATTATAGCAGACTCCTTACAAACGCTAGCTTTAATGAAATTTATTGTAGCAGATGCTGCACAAAAATCTGCAGATTCAGCCATTACTTTTTTACAAGATAATAATAGTAACACTGCTGATAGCTCTATGATTTTACAATCGCTACAAAGAGATGATGAACACAGTGCACAACAACAGGTAATTAATACATTTTCAAATAACACAAATACAACTAATGCTGCCATTACAAATACAGTTATTAAACCAATACCAGCACTACCTGTAAAAACAACAACAGCAATTGTAAAAAAACCTATTAGCAAACAAACAACAACAAAGCCAACAGTAGCAACTGTAAAAAAACCAACTACTGTAACAACAAAAAACAATCAAAATCAACCAAAGCAAAAAATTAGTACTAAACAAACATCAACCACAATAAAAAAACAACAATAACAATTTGTAAACTCACCTAAGGGTATAAACACATACAACTATGAGCAAAGAACAACCAGTAATTGTAGGCCTAGATATAGGTACCACAAAAATTGCAGCCATTGCCGGCAGAAAAAATGAACATGGAAAATTAGAAATTTTAGGCTTTGGCAGGGCCAATAGCAATGGTGTGCAACATGGTATGGTGCTTAATATTGATCAAACTATTAAAGCTATACGTATGGCTTTAGATAACTGCTATGCATCAAACCCAAGCTTATCAATAAGTGAGGTTTATGTGGGTATTGCTGGGCATCATATTAAAAGTTTACAAACACGTGGTGATATTGTACGCCAACAAAATGATGATGAAATAAGGCAAGAAGAAATTGATAAATTAATAGCTGACCAATATAGAACATACATACCAGCAGGAGATCAAATTATTGATGTAATACCACAGGAGTTTACAGTGGATAATTTTCAAAACATACCCAACCCTATTGGGTATAGTGGTGTAAAGGTGGGTGCAAATTTTCATATCATAACTGGCGATAAAAATGCCATTCGTAACATTAATAGAAGTGTAGAAAAATCTGGATTAAAAACGCAAGATTTAGTTTTACAGCCATTAGCATCTGCAGCAGCAGTGATGTGTGACCAAGATTTAGAAGCTGGTGTAGCTATTGTAGATATTGGTGGCGGTACAACTGATTTAGCAGTTTTTTATGAAGGTATTTTAAAGCATACTGCTGTAATACCATTTGGTGGTGAAAATATTACCAACGATATTAAAAATGGTTTGGGTGTTTTAAAAACCCAAGCTGAGCAAATGAAAATACAGTTTGGTAGTGCCTTGGTAGATGAAAATAAGGCCAACACATTTATTACAATACCTGGTTTAAGAGGCATGGCTCCTAAAGAAATTTCAGTAAAAACTTTAGCTAATATCATACAAGCCCGTATGAGTGAAATTTTAGATTTTGTATCCTTTCACCTAAAACAAATAGGTATGGATAATAGAATGCTAAATGGCGGTATAATACTTACTGGTGGTGGCTCACAGCTAAAACATTTATTACAACTTACTGAGTATAACACTGGGTTAAATGCACGTATTGGTTTTCCAAATGAGCATTTAGCTGGTTCTCAAATTGAAGAATTATCTAAACCAATGTACAGCACTTGTATTGGTTTAATATTAAAAGGTTACAACGATTATGAAAATAAAAACAAAAAACTTGATGCAAATTTCATAACTGTAAGTACTGGCATTTTGCAAGAAGAGGTGGTTGCAACTGTAGATGAAACTTCAGCAACTTTACCAATTATTGATGATGAACCTGTAACAGAAAAACGTAGAAAAACTTTAAAAGGATTTATGGATAGCATAAAAACTAATTTAATAGAAATGTTTAAAGAAGAGGGAGATGAGGAGCTTTAAAAAGTATTTAAAAATTTGAAATTAAGGGAAAATTCTTTTAAGTATAAACCTAATTCCAAATTACTAATTCCAAATTCCATCTTCAAAAATACTAACCCACAAAATTATAACTATGATACATTTCGATTTACCAAAAGATCAATCATCTATTATTAAAGTAATAGGTGTAGGTGGTGGCGGTAGCAATGCTGTAAACCATATGTTTAGCCAAAATATTGAAGGCGTAAACTTTATTATTTGCAATACAGATGCACAGGCAATAGCACAAAGTAAAGTGCCTAATAAAATACAACTTGGGCCACACCTTACCCAAGGCCTTGGTGCTGGTGCAAACCCATCTATAGGTAGGCAGGCAACTGAGGAAAGTTTAGATGAAATAAAAAAAATATTAGAAGTAAATACAAAAATGGCTTTTATTACTGCAGGCATGGGTGGTGGTACAGGTACCGGTGGTGCACCAATCATAGCAGGTATTTGTAAAGGGTTAGGCATACTTACGGTTGGTATTGTAACTACTCCATTTGCTTACGAAGGCAAAAAGCGAATAGCACAAGCAGAAGAAGGCATAATGCTTTTAAAAAACCATGTAGATACTTTATTGGTAATAAGCAATGATAAACTTAGGCACCAATTTGGTAATTTAAAAATGAAAGAAGCTTTTAATAAAGCTGATGATATTTTGGCTACTGCTGCTAAATGTATAACTGATGTTATAAATAGTACTGGCCAAATTAATGTAGATTTTGCTGATGTATGCACCGTAATGAGTAATGGTGGTGTGGCTATTTTAGGTAGTGCATCTGCCGAAGGCGAAAACAGAGCTTTTGCTGCTATTGAAAATGCACTTACATCTCCGTTATTAAATGATAACGATATACGTGGAGCTAAATGGATTTTGATAAACATTAACTCAGCCGAAGGCGAACATGAATTTACGATGGATGAAGTAGAAATTATTCAAAACTACATTTTAGAGCAAGCAGGAGATGATACTGATGTTATTTTAGGCCTAGGATATGATAATTTACTAGGAGCACAAATTGGAGTAACGCTTATTGCTACAGGTTTTGAGCACAAAAATCCATTTCCACAAAAAAATGAGCAACCTGCTACACAAGCCATGGCCAATGATAAAGTGGTTGTACAATTGCAAATGCCATTGGCAACTGCTGCAACAAATGCAATTATACAGCCAAGCTTACAGTTTGCAGATGAAAAAACGGTAGAGCAACCAATAGTAGATTTACTAATGCCAACTCTATCTGTAGCTGAATTAGTAGAAATACCAAGTAAAAATACTGTGGATAAAACAGATAATGCTGATACGTTTTTTGAAATATCTTCGTCTTCGGATCAAGCACCAATTGTGAACTTTGATACGATGTTTTTATCAGAATTGCCAGTCCAACAATTAGATAAAAAAAATCCTCCAACTCCAACTATAACCAACAGTAGTATTACAGAAGAAGCTAGCAATAAAAGTCAACTTTCGTCGGGAGGCTTTTTGGCAAAGCCAAAGCAAATTTATGCTGAGGATGAGCCAACAACAAAATCCAACACTGAAGAGCAACCACTACCGTTTATCATGCCAACGCAAGCCGACGAACCTGTGTTTGATATGCAAATAGTAGTAAAACAAAACCCTGAGGTGGCGAAGGAACAGCCAGTATTGCCAAATCTAACTCAGTCCAATATTAGCCCTTCTGTTGAGGAGCATGCAATGCATGACGAAACAGAGGAGCTTAGGCGCCGGGCTATGGAAAGGGTAGCTAAGTTAAGAAGTTTATCTTTTAACATTAATGCAACCGATCCTAATAATGAGTTTGAAACAGTACCAGCCTACCTTCGCCGCAACATGGAAATGCATAACCAAATTGCAGATGTAGAAACATTTTATAGTAACTATACTGTAAGCAGCGATGACAATAATGCTGCAAAAATAAATTCGTTAAATACTTTTATGGAAGGTAAAAAACCAGATTAATAACTATAATTATGTATAAATAAAAGAGGCTGTAGCGTTAATGTTGCAACCTCTTTTTTATAATGCCATACAATTATTAGTAATCATAGTAGGTATATTTTCAAACTCTTTAGATTTATCAATAAATGAATCTGCACCAAGTGCATGGCAAATATTTCTATAATATATAGATGCTTTATTGGAAACCATTATTACTTTTACTAAAGGATAATTTTTTTTGATGAACCCTAATAATTCTATTCCACTTTTTTGTTGCAGTTCAATATCTAACAACGCAAAATAAGGAGCATTTGTAAGCAAATAAGTAACAGCCTCGTTAAAAGTTTGTACCACTTCAACTTTATTAACACAAGGCACTTCATATAACATTTCTGTAATTCGTTGGGTAATAATCTCAGAATCATCTACTACTAAAACATTTATTTTAACCATCTTATAATCTCCTCACATTTCTTGCAAATTAGATGTTAAATAAAATATTACTGTAATTCTCAATCTTTAATGTTTGTAGTAATTTTGCTACAATTACAATAAATTATGCTCCATGGCATACAAAGTAAGTTCAGCATTGTTTTTCAAATTCATTTTAGTCATTATTCTAGCTCTGTATGTTGATACTGTAGTTACACTTAAAAAAAATGTTTCAGCAATTTCTGAAACTGATTTACCTGTAGCTAACATTTTAAGTACGCTAAATTCTCTGTCTGATAAATGTTCGTGAAGTGGTTTATCGGAATCTTGATCTAATATGGATGCTAATTTTTCAGCCACTGTTGGTGTAATGTATTTTTTACCAAGCATTACTTTTTGTACTGCAATAACTAATTCATCTGGTGCTAAATCTTTACTTAAATAGCCAGAAGCTCCTGCTTTTAAAACCCTCAATGCATATTGTTCTTCTGGGTGAATACTTAAAATTAATACTGGCAAACTTGGGTGCAGTTGCTTTATTTGTTGTAATGCATCTAAACCACTACGGCCGGGCATGCTAAGATCGCTTATTACAACATCCCAACTATGTTTTATTACTTGTTTTATCAAGTCTTCGGCATCTCCTACTTCTTCAATATGTGCATTAGGAAAACCTTCTAATAATATTTGTTTTAACCCTCTTCGTACTACTGAATGGTCATCAGCAATTAAAATTTTAATCATTTGTTGAAATTTTAAAGGTATATCACTTTAAAGGTACATTAATAATTACTGTTGTACCAGTTCCTATTGAGCTTATTATATTGTATGTTCCATGTATTAATAGTACTCTTTCCTTCATGCCTAATAACCCTAATGTTTTTTTGTGCACTATATCATTAGGGTTAAAGCCTATACCATCATCTTTTATTGTTAATACTAAATTATTATCTTTAACTATTAATGTACTTATAACTTCAGTAGCTTTTGAATGTCGAGAAACATTAGTTAAACTTTCTTGATAAATTCTAAATAAGCCTGTTGCAATTTCTGGCTTT
Source organism: Ferruginibacter sp. (assembly GCA_031360055.1). Taxonomy (GTDB): domain Bacteria; phylum Bacteroidota; class Bacteroidia; order Chitinophagales; family Chitinophagaceae; genus Ferruginibacter. The sequence goes on along the minus strand of JANMAV010000167.1, from coordinate 1,495 downwards.
ACTAGCAATAAAGGCTCATTGCTACTAAAAATTGATTCAATTGAACTACGTTTTTCAAAATCATCACTTTGCCATTCCATTGCTGCAAGCAAACCCAAATCATCTAATATACTTGGCCGTAACTGTGTGGCAATACGCCTTACAGAAATTACTGTTTCATCAATTAAGCTTATAGTTTCAGTTATTTTTTTCTTTACTGCAGCATCTTTTGTTTGTACTTTTTTTGAAAGCCATGATATATCCATTTTTAATCCTGTAAGTTGTTGGCCCAACTCATCATGTATTTCTCTAGCTATATGTGTTCTTTCTGTTTCTCTAACATTTTCTAAATGCCCTGCCAACTCTCTTAATGATTCGTGACTTTTTTGCAACTCTTCTTCAGCTTTGTACCTAGCAGTAACATCATTACATAAACTAAGTAATGCCGGTTTACCTTCATAAACAATTTTGTGAGATACTACATTTATTTTTAAATATTTTTTTGTTTTAGTAACATGTATTTCCAACTTATCACTACCAGTTTCACTTACTATGTTTGGTAAATAATTTTGGTTTTCAATTTCTATATCAGTAGCTACTATATCATTAATTTGCATTTGCAAAAACTCATTTTCTGAGTACCCATAAGTATGCAAAGCTGCAGCATTTACTGATAAAAATTTATTTTCTGGCTGAGATAAGATCCAAAGCGGCAGTGGGTTTTCAATAAATAAAAGCCTATACTTTTTCTCTGATAGTTTTAATGCATTTTCTACAAACTTACGCTCTGTTATATCTCTTATTATACCTTGATATAAACCCCCTGGTAATTGTTTTGCACTAAGCTCTACATTTATTAGCCTACCCCCTTTACGCTTTATTACTTTTTCAGATAGTACAACTACACCTGGCAATAACTCATGGTATTTAAATGTTGATTGCACTCCAGTATCTTCAAAAAATAATTCAGTAAGTTGTTTATCTACTAATTCCTCTTTACTATAGCCAGATAGTGTTAAAACTCTTTCGTTTACATCAATTAATTTACCTTCTTCATTGGTAATAATTATACCGTCAGATGCTTGCTGCACAAGTGTTCTATATTTTTCTTCACTTTGTACCAATTCTTGTTGCGATGCTACTCTATCAGATATATCAATACCAAAGCCTAGCAAACAATCTTGATTATCGTACTGTATTTGCATACCTGTGCAATAGTATGGAGTCTTTGTTCCATCTTTTGATAATATATTTGCCTCAACGCTATCGCTGCCATTAATAAAAACATTTTGAATTCTGCTAATGAGCAATGGCAATTCATCTTTAGGAAAAAATTGGGTTGGGTGCATAATTTCAATTTCTGCTGCTGTGTAACCTCCAACTATTTCTAAATTTTTGTTCCACCTTAAATATTTACCTTCTTTAGTATACAAATAAAATATACCTGGTAAACTATTTATTACAGAGTCAGATAATTCTTTTTCCAATACCAGCTTTTGTTGCAAAGCTATTTGTG
>JANMAV010000165.1:0-12907 GCA_031360055.1 Ferruginibacter sp. | reverse complement strand
GGCAATAATTTACTGGAGTAACCACTGTTGGTGCAGCAGATGCTGCAGTTATATTTACAGTTATTGAAGCTCTAGGACTTTCGCAAGTACCTTGTGTTTGAGAAACATAATATACTGTGCTTCCTACCGTTGCAGTGCTTGGTATTGGAGCAGTTGTGCTACCTGTACCTCCGGTAGATGATGTGTACCATAACAAGTTAGTACCAGATGCTGTAAGTGCAGTAGCAGTGGCACCTTGGCAATAATTTACTGGAGTAATAACCTCAGGTTGAGGGGTTGTACTTGCTGTAATATTAACTGTGATTGATGCTCTTGGCCCTTCACAAGTACCCGTACTTTGACTTACATAATAAGATGTAGATCCTATTGTAGCAGTACTAGGTGTTGGAGCTGTAGTAGAACCAGTACCACCTGTTGCAATTAAGTACCATAATAAATTAGTACCTGTAGCAGTTAGAGGCGGTGCTGTACTTCCTTGGCAATATGTAAGTGGCGATACAACAGTTGGTGCAGCTGGAGGTGCTGTTACAACAACAGTTGTAGAGCCAGGGCATGATACTGAGCCAGAAGTTGTAGTTACATTATAAACATAACTACCAGGAGTTGTAGGTGCAATAACGTTTGTTGGATTTTGAGCTGTTGATGTAAAACCATTTGGACCTGTCCATGAAAAAGTAGAGCCAGATAATGCAGTAGAAGTTAAATTGAAACTACCTCCTGGGCAAACTGGGCCATTATTAGCTGCTGTTGTATTACAAACTATATTACAGTTTGTTGAACCAACATTACCTGTGGTGGTGTTAAATGCAATTGTACCAGCACCGCCGTTAAAGTTTGTAATTAATACTACATACCATTGTCCAACTTGTGCATTTGGTATCGTAATAGTTTCTATTGCTGCTGTAGAATAACTACATGAAACAGTAGGTACTGGGTTAGCTGCAATAGAGGTACAACCTGCGGCTTGGCTGGTAAAAGGTCCCCATGCTGCATAATCCACATCTATACCGCCACCACCAGATGCAGTTTGGCTAACTTGAAAAACAAGGTTACCTGCAGTAGATACTTGAAATGCAAACCATGTTGGGTTTGGTGTAGTTAGTAAACAATCAATTTGACCCAAACTTGGTTGGCCTGTTACACTTGGGTAAACAACGCCAGATGTGCTACAGAAAGGATTACCTGATGCACAAACTGCACCCGGACCTGGTGTACCAACACAAATGGTAAATGTAGCATCAAAAGCCCCCGCCTGTTCTGTTTGAACTCTTACATAATATGTATTACCTGGTGTTAAAGTACTTAAGTTTATAAAATTAGGATCTACCGTAGCACAAGCAATTTGAATTAATGAACCACAAGTACCAGCATACACTGATGTAGCCATATTTGTAGTGGTACCGTTTACATTTAATAAACTTACTGTATGATTATTGCTTGCGGCAACAAAACTGTACCAAACATCATCATCCCAACCATTGGCTGGGCTACATGTTGGTGTAGGTGTTGTAGATGATTGTGTAGCACCAGCGGTAGAACCAACAGTAGTAACACCACACAATTGGTTAGCATTTACTGTTAAAGAAATAGCTCCTGTACACTCATCATTTGGTGGTGGTGGTGGTGGTGTACCAACACAAATATTAAAATTAGTTTCTAAGCCAACTGTTGTGGTTGTACTAAATACTCTAATATAATAAACAGTGCCAGGTGTTAAACCAGCAACGTTGTATAAATTTGTAGAATTACACGAAATTTGAGTAAAGCCTAAGCAATTACCACTATATACAACTGATGTTAAACCTGTTGTGGTTCCAGTTATATTTAATAAGCTAATTCTGTGTGTTGCATTAGTTGCTGTAAAAGTATACCAAACATCATCATCCCATGCATTTAGAGCAGTACATGTTGGAGCTGGTAGGTTTACAGATTGTGTAGCACTTACTGTAGTACCAGCAGTAACTACACCACACAAATAGTTAGGATTTACTGTTAAGTTTGTTGCATTTAAGCAATCATCGTTTGGTGGGGGTGGTGGTGCAGTACCTACGCAAATATTAAAGCTTGCTGTTGATGTTGCTGTTGCCGTCCACGTCATTACTCTTACATAATATGTAGCACCTGGTATTAAACCAATTAAGTTAATTACGTTAGGATCAGGGTCTGTACATGCTAATTGTACCAATGTACCACATGTACCTGAATATACTGACGTTGCCATATCAGTTGTACCAGTTACGTTGGACAAGCTAACTCGATGCCTAACATTTGTGGCTACAAAGCTATACCAAACATCATCATTCCAACCTCCGGTAGCACTACAAGTTGGTGTAGGTGTTGTGGTTGACAATGTAGCACTAATAGTAGTACCTGCTGTAACTACGCCACAATTATAATCAGGGTTTACGGTTAATACAGTAGCATTAACACATTCATCGTTTGGAGGAGGTGGAGGTGGTGTACCTACACAAATATTAAAGTTGGAATTTACTCCAAATGTAGCAACATTGGTAAACACTCTTACATAATAAACCGTACCAGGAGTTAAGCCTCCTGCTGTTATTAAATTTGTTGTACTACACTGTAATTCAGTTAAAGCACCACATATTCCACTGTTTAAAGTAACAACCATGGCAGTTGTACCACCTGTTATATTTAATAAACTTATGGTATGGGTTGCAGTTGTTGCAGTAAATGTAAACCAAACATCATCATCTCTTGCGTTTGTAACCCCACAACCTGGTACTGGAGATGCTCCCGATGATGTTGCACTAACTGTAGTACCAGCTGTAACTACTCCACAAGCTAAATTGGCGTTTACTGTTAAGTTTATTGCCCCAGCACAATTATCGTTAATTGGTGGTGGGGGTGGTGTACCCACACAGATATTAAAGGTTGCAGTAACTGTGGGAGTTATCACATTAGTATATACCCTTATTAAGTATCTATCACCAACTGTTAAGCTAGCTAAGTTTAATGTATTTCCATTAATACAACCTACTTGAGTTAATGTAGAACAAGTTCCGCTATATGCAACCATTGTCATAGATGTAGCTCCTGAAACTGTTGGCAATGTAACTCTGTGTGATGTATTTGTAGCTATAAAACTAAACCAAACATCATCATTCCAACCACCACTAGTACCGCAAGTAGGATCAGGAAAACTGTTAGATTGTGTTGCATTATTTGTAGTGCCAGCAGTTATTACTCCACAATTAAAATCAGGATTAACTGTTAATGTAGTTGCATTTATACAATTATCATTTGTTGGAGGAATATTAGCAGTAACGCAAATTCCAAATGTTCCAGTTTCTCCTCCAAAACCCCACATTCTGATGTAAATAGTTTCTCCAGCAGTCACAGTAACAGTAAGTTTTGGCATTCCTGCATTTGTACTTCCATCATCTGCACAAGCAACTTCTGTCATGGTTAATGTGGGGCAAGTTCCGGTAGCTCTGTATACTGCCATACCACCATCTGTCATACCCATATTTTTAGTATCGATGGTAATAGACGTTGCACCAGTAGGTACTACCGTTTTAAACCAAACATCGGCATCGGTAAAGTTTGCACAAGTTGGGTTAGGAATTCCTGTGGTAGTTGAATTACTAGCATCAACATTGCTGAAGGTACTAAAGCTACAGGCTGCATCTGCAATTAGTGTAATAGCACTACTAGCTGTACCATTACAAGGCTCATCATTTGTAGGAACCTGAGCTGTAGCAGTAAATGCAGTTAAAAATATACAGCAAAGTATAAAAGTAAATTTTTTTATACTGCTCGATATTTGAGGTAATTTTTTTAAAAAAATATAATTATGCATATTATAATGTTTGTTCAAATTTTGAGTTGGGATATTATTTTTTAAAGTCGAATCGTAAGCCAATTTCATGAGCACCAGAGCCTCCATCGTATACGCTTATAGGAGTACTATATTCATCATAGCTGTAAGCAAAATTTAATTTTTCAGCTAACTTAAAACCAAGCTGAATACTGTACAATTGTTGGTATCTATATATAAAAGCAAACCAAATTTTATCTTGATAATCAATTTTAGCACCTGCTTCAAACTCTGTTGGAGCATTTTGTATAACCCTAACTAATGCACTTGGAATTAAAAAAATATTATCACCAGTTTGTATTTTATAATTTGCATTAAAATTGTAATGCCTGTAAAGCCTACCATTTAATTTAGCATTAGGTACATCAGCCAATTGTAATTTTGATTGAATAAGCTGACTCACTGCTGCTCCTACACTTAGTTTATCATTGGTAAAATAAACACCAGTACCAGCATCGAAACCAAATTTTGAAGATGCACCACCCAAAGCTGGATCATTTCCTAAAGCTGTAGAAACTTTACTTTTATCTAAAGCATATTGCAAACCCCTAAGTTCAATACCTATACCAAACTTATCTTTTTCATTTAAAGCAATAATATGTTTAGAATACGCAAATTGAATACCTGTTCGGCTTGTAGGACCTGTTTCATCTCTATACAAATAAGTGCCTATCCCAGCTTTTAATTTTTGTAAATTAATATCACCATAAATCATATAAGTACGGGGGTTGCCCGGAAAAGAAGACCATTGACTTCTATAACTTACACCAACCATATTTTTGTTGGCTAAGCCTGCAGCGGCAGGATTTATCATGGAATTAAACTGCAAATACTGGCTCATAAAATGTAATTGCTGAGCTTGTGTAGTTGTTATTAAAACCAATAATGAAAGAAAGAGTATAAAATTTTTCATATAATGTATTATGTAGTTTGCCTTAAAGTTATAAAAAAATGTTAATGCTGTTAAAGTTTTGACAAACTATTTTTGCACATTCACACTAAAAATAAAAGTTATACGTTGTTAAAATATTTATACATTTAATAAAGTATAAGTGCAAATTCATAGAGTTATATATTAAATTAAAAATAATATTAAGAAAGTTTTTATTTTACCATTTATAAAGTTTTTAGAACAACAAAAGTTTTCTACATGAAACTTGTGTTAAAAATGGTTGTATTGAAAATAAAAACAGTTTTTCAAATTTATAGATTGATAGGGGAAGATAAATTTATAGGAGAAATTAAAATGCTTACTTCACTTATATAATAAGATAATATTTAAATCAATGGTAAAAGTATAAAAATGGATACTTCTACTAAAAAAACAATCAATTATTAATAATTGCAATTAGAATATATTGATATGAAATTAACCAAATAAATAAATTCTTTGCTTGTAAAATATACTAGGTACTACAGCTTCTTTTTTTTGAGCAAAACCAAATCATAACTATCATTTATCATTTGTATTAATAATGCATTTGTAATACCTGTTGTAATAATGGTATTCCAATGTAACTTATTTAAGTGGTAACCAGGCATTATGTAGTCCGGATGTTCTTCTCTAAGTTCTAATGCTTTTTCAGGATTACATTTTAAGCTAATTTTTAATGGTTGCTCATCTAAAGATGCTATTAAAAACATTTTATTATATACTTTAAACACAAGGGTAGATTCACCAAAAGGAAAACCTTCAGTGACGTCGTTTTTTTGCAAAGCAAATTGTCTTATATCTTCTATATCCATTAACTGACTTCTATGTTTCTTAAATTATTTAACTTATACAAAACCTCTGCATTTTTATCAACACTTACGCCCATTTTAATTGTTGAAAACAATTGGTTTTCCTGAGAAAGAATTTCACAATCATTTTGTTTTAATATTTGCAAAACATCATTCATTTGTGTATAATCAAATTGTAAGGTATACATTTTTAATACAGGCTTACGTATAAATGGTACAACTTGTAATGCCATTGATGCTGCAGATTTGTAAGCATTTATTAAGCCTGGCACACCCAACAATGTTCCTCCAAAATACCTAACCACAATTATTAAAACATTTGTAACATCGTTACTATCTATTTGCCCTAAAATTGGCTTTCCAGCAGTTCCTGACGGCTCACCATCATCGCTAGATCTAAAAATGTTTTTATCATTACCTATTCTATAAGCAAAGCAAAAATGATTTGCTTTTTTATGTTCTAATTTTAGTGCATGTATAATTTTTTTAAAATTATTAACATCACTAAAAGGATATGCGTAAGCAAAAAATTTACTCCCTTTATCTTTAAACTCTGCCATACCCACTTGCTCAATACTGTTATAAAAACTCATTTTGTTGTTGTTTATACAAACTTATTGTATCAGTTAAAATTTGTTTTTGTTGTAAATGTATTTCATTGCTAAGTAAAGGAGCTTGTATACCATTTTGCAATAATAAATTTGTATTGGTAATTACCATAGCTTCATCCCACAATGCAGCATTGATGAACGTTTGAAGCATTTTTGAACCACCTTCAACTATTAAAGAATTAATTTGCTCACCTATTAAAATTTGCATGAGGGATGGTAAAAAATCATCTCCAATTTTTATAAATTTTATATTACTTAAAGTTTCATTTTTAATTTTATTTATGATTATGGTTTTAGCCTCATCATTAAAAAAATTTGAAGTATGATTGCATTTACACTCAAAATCTATAATCACTCTAGTAGGATTGTTACCAAACCAATATCTATTTGTAAGCAAGGGGTTATCTAACAAAGCTGTATTTGTACCTATTAAAATTGCAGCTTCTTCCCCTCTTAATTTATGTATACTTATGTTTGATAAACTGTTACTTATTTTTAATTGGTTGCTCATTTTATCAGCAATAAATCCATCATTTGTTTGTGCCCATTTTAGAATAATATATGGTCTTTTTTTTTCGTTAAATGTAAAAAACCTTTTGTTTATACTTCTACATTCTTGCTCTAATATTTGTTGTGTAATGTTTACACCAGCATGATTTAATTTTTCTATACCTGTTCCATTTACTTTTTCAAAACTATCAGTACAACCAATTACTACATTTTTAATATTATTGGCTAATATTAAATCAACACAAGGTGCTGTTTTACCATAATGACTGCAAGGCTCTAAAGAAACATATAAAGTACTTTTTGAAATCAAATTTTTTTGTATATCTGCAACACTTTGCAAGCAATTAACTTCAGCATGAGCTTTGCCAAATTCTTTATGATACCCCTCTCCTATTATTGTATCATTATATACCAATACTGCACCAACCATTGGGTTTGTACCTACTTTGCCAACACCTAATCTAGCTAGTTGTAAGCATCGTTTCATATAAAAATTGTGAGAGTGCATACATCAAAAATAAGCATCAAAAAATAAAGTATGTTTGCGGAGTGATAATTAAAGAAATTTACAACAAATATATAAATACCCTAAATCCTATTTATGGTGCTAGTGAGGCAAAGGCTGTAACTTATTTAATTTTTGAAAATGTATTGCAATTAAATAGCACGAGGCTACTCATTGATGAAAAAAATGAATTACCTACAAACAGAGAATTGTTTTTAATACATGCTTTAGAAAAACTACAACTGCATGAACCTGTACAATATATTATTGGTAAAGCTTGGTTTTACAATTTAGAATATGCAGTAAATAAAAACATACTAATACCAAGACCAGAAACGGAAGAATTAGTTTTTGAAGCCATACAATATTTAAAAAAAACTAATAAAAAAAGTTTATTAGATGTAGGCACAGGCAGTGGTTGCATACCCATAAGTATAAAAAAGAATTTACCAAAAATTGATGTAAGTTCAGTTGATGTAAGCTTGGCAGCAATACAAATAGCAAAACAAAATGCTTTACAGCATGACGTAAATATTAATTTTGTTGTTATAGATTTTTTAGATGAAAATAACTTTTCAAAACTGCCAAAAGTTGATGTAATAATAAGTAACCCACCATATATACCTGCTGATGAAATAGCCACAATGGCAAAGCATGTAACACAATACGAACCTCATTTGGCTTTATTTGTACCACAACAAAACCCATTATTATTTTATGAAAAAATTGCCCTTTTTGCTAATTCAAATTTATTAGCAAATGGTAAAATATTTTTAGAAGTACATGAAGATTTAGCTCTTGAAACAGCCAAAGTATTTAGCGATAAAAATTATGAGGTAAGCATCAAAAAAGATATGCAAGGCAAAAACAGAATGTTAATAGTTACTCTGTACCAGTAACAGTTGCAGATGTAGATGCACCTAAACGCCTGGCAACTCTCATTACTTTTACAATTTCTCCCCAAGCAGATGATGAATCGGCATTTATAACAACTGCTGGTTTAATACTATCACCCTCTTTAATATATTTTTTTAACACAGATTCTAAGGAGTCGATATTAATTTTTGTTGCCCCTACAAAAACACTTTTATTTTTATCAACACTTACCACTACACTTTGCTTTTGTTTGGTATCACTCTTACTTTTGGGAACACTCATTTTTATCACATTTGGGTTTGCCAATGTAGATATCATTAAAAAAAACATTAGCAATATAAAAAGTATATCATTTAATGGCCCAGTGTCTACCTCTGAGTGATCATCTCTTAATTTATTTTTCCTTAAACTCATATTAAATAATCTATGTTGCTTGGAGAATTGTGAATTGTGAATTATTAATGAAAAAATAATTGATAATTAGAGTTGAATTTAATAACTGCTTATGTTATACAAGTACAAATTAAATATTGTAACTATTTAACAATTTCCTACCTCGTTGGTTCCTGCAAAATATCAATAAATTCGCTGCTTGCAGCTTCCATTTTGTTAGCCGTTCTATTTATTTGTGTATCTAAAAAACTATAGCCTAAATACGCTAACATTCCTATAATTAACCCACTAGCAGAAGTTATTAATTTAATATACATAGCATCTGCTATTTGACTAATAGATGGGTTACTTATTGTTGCAAATTCTTTTAATAAAATAACTAAACCTATAATGGTACCTACAAAGCCAAATAGCGGTGCAATACGGGCTATAACAGAAAGTATGTTTAAATTTTTTTCCATTTTGTATAACTCCAACTTACCTACATTATCCATACTTTTTTCAATGGCATCTAAAGGTTTTCCTATGCGTTGCAAGCCCTTATCAATCATTCTGCTTACCGGATTATTTTTGTTTTTTGCTAAACTTCTAGCTGCAGATACGTTGCCACTAGTTATTTGATCTCTAATAATATTCATAAAATTTTCATCTGTTGCTCCTGCTTTTTTAATTACTAACCAACGCTCAATAAAAACATACACCGCCAATACAAATAAGATGCCCAATGGTATCATTATAGGCCCACCTTTGCTTAGCATTCCTATAACAGTTTCTTGCTTTGCTAACAAGGCATTTGCAACTGTTGTACTATCTGCCTGTAAAAAAAAATTAAACATGTATAAAGAAGATTTATGGGTTAAGATTCAACACAAATATCGTATGCTTTGCAATAAAACAAAAGTTTACTTTAAAAGCCAAAATTATATGTTAAAGTAACAAAATTAAAAAATAAAATACTTTTGAAAACTGAATACGTTGAAAACTGAAATGGAATATTCTGAAATATTAAAACATTCAAAATTATAAAATGGCTGATAAAGTTGTTCTAATAATTCAAACTTCAGTAAAAGTTATCAAACAAAGGCTTATAAATAGTCTCTATATGGCTAATATTTAAAGAGGAATAGCAAATATAAAAATGGAAAATGTAAAAAGGTTTTATTAACTATTAATAATAGCAGATTTATTTAAATACTTTTTGTTTTCGCTAAATATAAATAAACAACTACCATTTTTAATTTTTTCAATAATCGGTTTATTTACATTTTCTGGCAAAGCTGGGCAGCCCCAGCTACGGCCTAATGAGCCTGTATTATCAATATAATTTTGACTCACATAATTGGCACCATGTATTACAATACTTCTCTCATAAGCTTTATCATTAATGCCTTTTTCCATACCTTCTAAATGCAGTGAAAAACCATTTTTACCCATATAAGGTGTTGAAGTTTTAAAAAAACCTAAGCTACTTTGGAAACTTTCTGGAACGTTACTAAAATTAGTGGCCATTAATGCTCCACTACCCTGCCCATGGGCTACATACGTTTTGTACAATAACTTATATTGTTGCAAATCAATTACAAATAAACGTTTTTGGTTAGATGGTTTTGTAAAATCTACTATAGAAATGATGCTAGTGTTAGCTATTTTACCAGTTGCTTTTAAAAAATTATACCCCTTTATTGCATAAATATATGCATGCTCAGATAAGCCATTAATGTTCAATTTTAAACTATCATATACTGTGGCAAATTTTGGGGCAGCTGCAGAAGAATCAGCAGTAACTATCGCTTTAATGCTTTTTTTAAAAATATTAGACGCTTGGTTACCAAAGGCAAAAGGCAAGTGTAACATAAATGCAAAAACAGCAGAGAAATATAGATACACTTTTTTTATACCGATTGTATTCATTTTATAAAATTTATATCGTTTAAATACGATTGTAAGTAGTGTAACTATTATGCTATAGGCAAATGTTTTTTAATGGATTGCAAAACTATTACTTAATATGTTTACAAAATGTTAAGCATAACTAAGGTTATGGTAAACGTATTTTCTTAAAAAATAGTATTCCAGTTTCCATATTTACAGTATTTTTAACCAAATAAAAATTTATGATTAAACAACTGCTTATATTTTCTACACTAATTTTTCTTTTTTCTTGTAAAAATAAAACTGAGGCTAAACAAGATATTCTAACCCTTAATGTAGATAACACTGTAAACCCCGGAGATGATTTTTTTATGTATGCAAATGGGGGATGGATAAAAAGAACAGCAATACCCGACGCAGAAAGCGGTTGGGGAATAGGCAATATGGTGCAAGATGATATTTACAATAAATTAAAAATTATTAATGAAGATGCAGCTAAAAATAAAACTGCTGAAGGAACCATAACTCAAAAAATAGGCAGCTTTTGGAAAACGGGAATGGATACAATGTCTATAAATAAAGCTGGGTTACAACCATTAAATAACGATTTTAAGAATATCGATAGCATAAGCAACTCAAGTAGCATTTTGGTTTTAGCTGCACAATTACAAAAAAAAGGGGTTAATTGTTTGTTTAATTTTTATGTATCTCAAGATGATAAGAATAGTGAAGTAATGGCCGTAAAAATGGATCAGGGTGGTTTAGGATTACCAAATAGAGATTATTATTTTAATACTGATGAACGTACACTAAAAGTAAAAGCAGCATACAAAAAATACTTAATTGCTACACTTTCTAATATTGACAGTACTTACGCAGTTGCTAATGCTGAGGCTGTTTTTAATTTAGAAACAAACTTAGCAAAAAGTAGCAGAAAATTGGCTGATTTAAGAGACCCATATAAAAACTATAACAAACTCACCATACAGCAACTAAATGGTATTGCACCTGGGGTAAATTGGACAAATTATGCCTCAACGATAGGTTTTGCCACAAAAGTTGATTCTGTTATTGTAGGGCAACCTGAATTTTTTAAAACCTTGAGTTATGAAATTACCCATACCCCATTAGCTGTATGGAAAAATTATTTTAAACTTAAACTAATAAATTCATCAGCTGCTTTTTTAGATAGCAACACATTCAATAAAAAATTTGAATACAGCAAAACACTTACCGGTGCTACTAAACCAAAAGATAGGTGGAAAAGAGTTTTAGATGCTGAAGAAAATGCCATTGGCGAAGCTTTAGGGCAATTATTTGTGAAAGAATATTTTAGCGAAACCGCAAAGAAAAGATATGACGATATAGTTGAAAATATTAGAGTTGCCTATAAAGATAGAATTGCTGCATTGCCTTGGATGACGGATAGCACTAAAACAAAAGCATATCAAAAATTAAGTGCTATTAGTAAAAAAGTTGGATACCCAGATAAATGGAAAGATTTTAGCACCCTAAAAATAGACGATGGTCCTTGGGTCTTAAATGTACAAAGAGCAAATGAATGGTGGTTTAATGATATGGTAAACAAGCTTGGCAAACCTGTTGATAGATCTATTTGGGAAATGACGCCACAAACGTACAATGCCTATTACAATCCTAGCAATAATGAAATAGTTTTACCGGCAGGAATATTTGCTGTACCGGGTTATAAAGATGAAGAATTAGATGATGCATTGGTATACGGATATGCTGCTGCAAGTACCGTAGGCCACGAAATTACTCATGGTTTTGATGACCAAGGTAGGCAGTATGACTACAAAGGAAATTTACAGGATTGGTGGACAAAAAGTGATGGTGTTGCATTCAGCACTAAAGCTCAAAAAATCATCAATCAATTTAACGAGTTTATGCCTGTAGATACTTTACACATTAATGGCAGTGCAACCCAAGGCGAAAATATTGCAGACCTTGGAGGCTTAGTATTAGGTATAGATGCATTTAAAAAAACTGAAGCTTACAAGAAAAATAAAAAAATTGGTGGTTTTACTCAAATGCAGCGGTACTTTTTAGGGTATGCATTAGGTTGGTTATACACTGTTCGTAAAGAAAGATTGGCAAATTTAGTAATGACGGACGTACACTCCCCTGCTAAAGAAAGAGTTAATGGCCCATTTGCTAATATACCAGAATTTTATGCAGCTTTCAACATTAAAAAGGGCGACAAAATGTATAGAGAAGATAGTCTTAGAGTAAAAATTTGGTAGTTAAATAATTTATAAAATATTTAATTTTACAAACAAAATCAACAATTGAAAAAATATATAAGATTATTATTTGCCGTACTGCTTTTTACAGCTTGTACTACCAACAGCTCTACACAACAGTATACCAATGCAACGGAAGTAGGCACTGCATTTATTAGAGCCACATTAGATGGAAATTTTAAAACAGCAGAGCAATTATTATTAATAGAGCCAAAAAATGTGGAGCTTTTTGATACCTATAAATCTATGTATCAAAATATGAGTGTCGAAAAAAAACAGAGCTATAAAAATG
>JANMAV010000151.1:0-16528 GCA_031360055.1 Ferruginibacter sp. | reverse complement strand
AGCAATACCTACAGTAGCAGAAAATTAGAGGCTGCCTGTAAAGAAAATATTAATTACATGTGGTTAAGTGCTATGAATTTTCCGGACCATAACACCATTAACAGGTTTATTTAATGGTGGGTGTCCCCACCCACCATTAAGTGAATGGTAACTTTTTAATAACTATTTTTTCCATTAATGGTGGGTGAGCTCACTCATGGTTAAAGCAGATTATACCTATTTAAATTATTGGTGGGTGGGGACACCCACCATTAAGTAAAATTTTTTAGAAAACAATCAATTATCTGATAATGAAGATAATTTTATAAAAACATTTTTTATACTACTTTAAATATGGATAGATAAAAAAAGCAGCAATTACTAAATGTATTTGCCGCTTTTTTATGCTTAATTTTTAGAAGTATGTCTAATTAAAGTATCATGCCTGACCTGCTGGCCCTCCAAAATTAAAAGGAATTTCTACTGCTTCTAAATCTTGCACTGTACCATTTGTATTTTCAAATTTTTGCATGTTTTCTACAATGGCTTTCATAAAACGTTTAGCATGAAACGGAGTCATTATTATCCTGTTTTTTACTTTGCTTTTTGGTGCACCTGGCATTACGTTTACAAAATCAAATACAAACTCAGCATGGCTATGGGTAATAATAGCTAGGTTTATATAATTACCTTCAGCAATTTCTTCAGTAATTTCTATGTTTATTTGGTTGGTATTTTGGTTATTCTCACTCATGGTTATACATTAAAAAGAACGTCCAATAAATTGGACGTTCTAAAATATTAAATTAATTAAACTAATTATTCTTTTGTTAAGATTTCTTCTACAGTTCTTGGACCAGAACCACCTTGGTAACCATAACGTAAGTAAAACGTTTTGGTAGCAGGGTCATATTTATTGGTATAAATAGTAGGGTTGCTACCTGCAAATGGTGTGTAAGGAGAAGGAAGAGCACTTAATGAGGTTGTTGGACCAACACCTACATTACCATTTAAATCAGCAACAGTAACATTGTTATTAGCATCTACAGTTAAACTAATAGGGTTAGCTAAATCTCCTAAGTTAGTACTAGAAACTTTTTCACCAACGGTGGCTAATGTTACTGTTCTATCAATTGCCCTAGGAGCAGAAGGGTGATAGAAATAACCAACAGCATGGTAATTACCATCATAAGCATTTTTAATATTAATTGATATTAAAATGTCATTACCAGTACCTGCGGTTTTGTAACCACCACTAGCACTAGTTAGGGTAAGACCTAAACCATAAGTTTTAGCCAAATCTAAAGCCAATGTACTATTAAAGGTTATACGCAATGTATCTTGTATTAACCCTTTTTTAAAAGTTGTACCTGTAACAGCTACTAAAGTACCTGGAGGTAATGGTGTTAAGTTAGCTGCAGTAACCAATGATGGTTTTTCAGCTACAGTTACTTGAATATCTTGCGTAGGAGCATCTAATGATGATGCTGATAATAAGATTAAGCTATAAGTGGTAGTAGTACCTGTTAAATTTATACCAATACTTTTTTTAGGAGCATTAGAAAAAATAATAGCGTTGTCACCTTTATCTAAGTTAATACCATACGTACTATTGTCGTATTCTTTATCTTTTAAGCAACTAGTTAGCGCTAATAAGCTAACCATTGCTAAAGATGATAATGTTATAATTTTCATATTTATTTGTTTTAAATTTTATTAATTTAAATCCCAGAATATTTTGCTTGTAAAAATATTAATAGTACCCTGTCCTACCACATTTGCAGTATTATAATTATACTCATCTTGAGGATAAGGTAATCTAACTGGTATTTCAGTAGCTAAGTTAGCTGGTAGAACTGAAATTTGTGGACCTGCAACGTAACCAACAGATAGACCATACACGAAATGCTTAATTGTAGGTGTATAATCTACTCTACGATAATCAGTCCATACCTCAAAAGGTGCAATTGCATTTAATGCAAACCATTTTTGAGAAATAATAGTATAAATACCGCCATTAGCTCTTCCTGCTACCGTATTAACAGTACCATAATCAACATCTTCAAAATTTTGATTTGTAACGTTTATATAGGTATTAGCTTGAGCAGCTGTTAAGCCTAACATAGTAAATGACTCAGTTATAGCAGCATTAGTTGTTGTTTTAGCTAAAGCAGCACCACCAGGTATAAACCCTCTATGAATAGCCTCAGCTTGTAGAAACAAACTTTCTGTAGCTGTCATTATCCATTGTGGTTGGTCTACACCTCTTGCTACGCCAGCACCGATGGCTGATAGATTAGCAAATGAGTTAGCAGTATTTGCAGGTAAACCATATTTTACACCTTTAAAAGTAGTACCAGATACTGGATCGTAGAATTTACCTTCACGAGGGTCGCCATTAGCTGCATAGTAATTAATAGCGTATTCATTAGCTCTTTGGTATTGGTTTGTACCAGTTTGTGTTCCCGTATTATCTTTAATATACAAATTATAAAAAGGGTTTCCTTTATCTGCTTGATAACCAGGTTGTACTTGAGCATCTATACCTGTAGCTAAATAACCAGCACCAGTAGCCGCTATTTTAGCAAACTCACCAGGTATATCAAAACCAGGAACTACAGATGCCGGAGTACCAACACCATTACCAGTTACACCACCATTCATTAAATGCACTAGTAAACGTAACTTAATGGTATTTGCAAATTTAATCCACTTAGTTTTCATTGCTGCTATGGTAGTACCAGGATATAATTTTTTACCAAAAATAACATCGTCATCTGGCAATGTTTTGTTTGGCCCTGTAGTTGTTTCATTAGCAGCTTTAATTAATGCAATTCCTTCATCTAACTGAGTAAATAAAGCTTTGTAAGCATCTTTTCCCATATCATATTTTGGTGTAGGGTTTGCTCCACCTTTTAAGGCTTCAGTTAACGGTGCATTATTATAAATATCAAATAAAATACCATAATTATGTGCTCTCATTACTTTAGCAATACCACTGTAAAAAGTAGCACCTGCTTTATTTGCAGATATTTCCATAGCCTGATAATCGTAGTTATTATCGTATACACCATTCCAAATGTTGCTCACAAATCCCTGAGTAGTAGTAAGGTTGTATGTTTCTTCTTGTGCAACAGGTGCAAAAGTACCACTACGAGCCCAATAGCTTAAATAATCTTGTAACCACCCCCAGTTACGTGCTACTAATCTACCAGTACTGTTTTCAGCAGATGGTAAGATAAGGTTGTACACAATGGTAGAGTCCGTTGCGTTGTTTGGGTTTTTGTTGATGTTAAATGAGTCTTTTTTACAACTTGCTAAGGCAAGCATAAAAACAACTGCTATAACACTTATATATTTTAGTTTCATATATTTTTTGTTAGAAGTTAATTAAAATGTTAGTGTTAAGTTAGCACCAAATATTCTTGTTGGTGGGTTGTTGTTTAAATCATTCACACCTACTGCATTTGGGTTTGTTGTTGGTGCTGGACCACTTGTTTGGTTTGCTCCAACATTACTAAACTCAGGATCAGTCCATTGGTTAGATTTTGGTAACCAAGTAAGTAAGTTTCTACCCGTTACTGTAAAACTAGCTCCTTTAACACCTCTTCCATTAAACAATGATTGTGGGAAGTTGTATGTTAAAGCAACTTCTCTTAATTTCCAAAAAGCAGCACTAGTTAAGTAATTAGATTGTATGCCCCTATTAACATTAGTTGCTGTCCAAAAGTTATAACCACCTGTTTGTGTAAATCTATCAGAATTTGCTACAAATTTTCCATTACCATCAGCATAAGAACTATTAGGGAAAATAAATGGCTGACGACCATATTGAGCTGAACGATAAGAAATACCATTAAAATCTAACAAATTACCAATACCATGAAATACTTGGTTACCACCTCTGTAATCAGCAACAACACTCAACGTAATGTTTTTATAGTTCACATTCATTGATAAACCTATCAAATCAGTAGGTAAAGTTTTACCAAATTGCTTTGGTACATTGTTTAGAGATGGCAAACCATTAGCTCCAACAATTACTCTTCCTAAAGAATCTCTATTATAATCAGTTAATTTGAAAGTATAAGCAGATTGACCTTTAATAATAAAGTTACCATTACCAATACCTAATTCATCAACACCATCAATTAGTTTATTAACTACGTTTGTTTGACGAGTGTAGTTTCCTTTCACGTCAACTGTAAATTTACCTAATTTGATTAGTGGAGTTAGTTTTAAATCAAATTCCAAGCCTTTATTAGTAAAGCTTGCAGCATTTAACAAAGCATTAGGGAAACCTGTAGCACTTGAATAAGCAACAGTTATAACTTGATTTTCATTGTTTTGCTCGTAAGCAGTTGCTTCTACGTTAATTCTATTATTCCAGAAACCTAATTCAATACCAACTTCTTTATTTTTTACAAACTCAGGCTCGTAGCTATTTCTACGCAATGTATTGTTAGCTGTAAAGCCTAATAAACTTCCGTAAGGAAAACCATTACCTTGAGAATATGTATTTTCTAAATTGTAAGCACCAAGGTTTACATTACCTGTTTTAGAAATTGCACCTCTAATTTTTGCAAATTTCAATACATCAGTTTGTAAACTAGGAATAGCATCCGTTAATACTATTGATAAACTTGCACCTGGGTAGAAAAAAGAAATTTTAGAATTTTCAGCATTGTATGGGTTAGATAAACGGCTATCTGTGTCATAACTACCAGTTACTTCACCAAATATCCATTTGTTGTAGTTAATACCTACTTTACCAAACACTCTTTGTAATCTTGTTTTAGAATTACTTTCAGGTACAACTGCCTCACCTCTACGTACACCTAAGTTAAATACTTCTGGTATACCTAAAGTTAATGAAGAAGCAGAAAAGTTTTTACTTTGAGATTCTCTAAAAGAATGACCAACAAGGGCATCTAAACCAAATTTACCAACTGTTTTATTACCAGAGATAAAAAATTCAGAATTTATTCTGCTTGCTGTATTTGATTGATCTACTACACCAGAAGCTAAATCATTTTGTGCATTACCTTTTCCACTTGCTTTTGCAAAAGTAGAATATGTAAATGCTGTTTGAGTAGCCTTACCCGATGCACTAGTTACTGTAGTACCAATTCTATACGTAGCATTAATGCCTTTTGCTATTTTATAGTTTAATTCTAAGTTAGCAAAAACGTCATCACTTTTTGATATGTCTCTGTAGTTATCAGCAATGTAATACGGGTTATCAGTATATTCATTGTAATAATTACTAGGGTTTGAGAAGTAATCAGTTTTCCAATTTCTAAACTTTGTAATTGGAATATTTGCTGGTGTTTGTATTAAATTATCATACACTGTATTCTCTCCAAAAAGAGCAGCTGCATTTACATTTAATACACTTCTTGTATAACGAGTAGTAAAACTTGCTTTTAATTTACCAAATTCTTTAGAAGAACTAGTAGATACTGAAACACGATCATTTTCATCGCCAGGAGAAATACCTTTTACATTAACTTTTTGAGCACTTAAGTAAAAATTATCTGCAGAGAATGATATATCAGTTTGATTTGTCATACCAATATCCCAGAAATCATATTTCTCTCTCGGCTTTGCAGAATATGCAGTAGTAAAATAGTTACCATTAGCATCAGGTCTACCAATTACTCTAGTTGATCCATCAAATGGATCACCGTAAGTTTGGTTTTCAATTGGATCGTATACACCTACTCCATTTGGATCTTCAGATGAACCTGAACCAAATTTGGTTTGTAATCTAGGCAAGAAAGATACTTGCTCAAATTGAGTAGTGTGGCTTAATGTAATAATTGATCTATCTCCCTTTACACCTTTTTTCATGGTAACTACAATTGCACCATTTACACCATCCGGGCCATAAATAGCTGTAGATGATGATGATTTTAAGATATTTACATCAGCAATATCATTTGGGTTAATAGTATTTAAGTAAGATAAATTGATTGGCACACCATCCACAATTAACATCGGTTGGTTGTTACCAGTAAGAGAACGAATACCACGTAAGTTGATACGAGTATCACCATTTACACCACTATTTACAGTTTGAATATTTAAACCAGAAACTTTACCAGTTAAACCATTTTGAAGGTTTACTACTTTAGCTTGAGTAAGTTCTTTTGAACTAACTTTTGCAGTAGAATATCCCAGTTGCTTTGCTTGACGTTGTACACCTAAAGAGGTAGTAACAACAACAGCACCTAAATCATTAGATGCAGCGCTAGTTAAAGTGATATTAATTACAGACAAACTACCAGAATTTTTTGATTGGGTAGTTAAACCAGTGCTACTAAATTCTAAAACTGCATTGTTTGCAGCTTTAATTGAGTAAGAACCAGTTACATCTGTAGCTGTACCAGTTTGAGTTCCTTGAACAGTAACTGATGCACCATTTAAAGGAGCACCTTTGGCGTCAGTAACTTTTCCGGTTACAATTCTGCCTTGTCCAAATGAAAATGCTACACATAGCATCATCATCGTAAACAGTGATAAAATTTTTCTCATGAGCGATTTGTTAAAATTTGAATGAAATGTAAAAATAAGGATATTTTTTAAACGTAAAACAATTGTTAAATAAAAAAATTAATCTCTAGTTAACATAAATATGACAACAACGTATTTAAAATTGCTGCATAATCGTTAAAAAAATTAAAAATTATACAAAGCCTGTAGTTTCACTTCTGTTTTTGATTTGCCTTTTATCTCATCTAACCCAGATCCTATATTTGTATTGTTTGGGTAGTAAAATTGAGCAATACGTGCCCAAATAGTTAGTTTCTTAGTTAAATCATAGTTGATATTAGCATAATATCTGTAGCCTTTGCCTGAAAAGACTGGTATAGAGAAGCTGTAGAGCACATCATTTTCATAAGCATACAATCGGCTGTTAAAGCCATCGGTTTCAAAATATTGTAACCTAACATTACCAGAAAACTTGCTTAACAATGGCTTATATATATAGTCAGTATACATTAAAAAGCCATTTTCTTTAGCTAACCCTTTTTTATCGTAAAATACTAGCTCTACTCGGCTTCTAAAAGAAAACTCAGGAGTAATTTTATAAGTAAATTGGGTACGCCAACATTGTTTGGGCTGTGGTATTACTGGGTTTAGTGTAACGTCGTTAGGGTTGTAATTTATTGATTTTGTCTCTGCCTTAAAACGTGTATATATTTCAAATTGCCTATTTGGCCTGTAGGTTAGTTGTATTAAATAATCTGTACCAGTAGTTGGAGCATTAATTCTAAATTTTAACCAGGGGAATTTGTAATAATCTACATATGCATTAATAGTAAAAGCATTGTTAGGCTTTATAGCAATACCACTAAACAACCCTTTTTCGTTTGTGGGGAAGGTGCTTTCAGTAAATGCATTGCTATACAATGATTGGTAGCCTTTGCTAATATTTCGGTACACAAAACTCATATCTACATTATTTGCTACGCTAAGCAACAGCCCGTTTACAAACGCAGCATACTTTTTAGAAGAAATGGCTGCCTCTCCAAAAAAATGAGCATTTTTGCATGTGTAGCTATAATCGGCACTGTAGTTGCCAAAACTGCTACCACTTAGTGCATATAAGTTATACGGTTCATTGCCTTTTTTTAAAGGAAATTTTAGTTTGTATTGTATAGCATTTAAACCCAAATGAATATTGTTTTTTTGGATGCCCACATTACCTCCAAAGGCAAGTTGGCGCTGTACTCCCTTATCAGCATATTCGCTTGCTGTGCGGTGTAAACCAGAAGTTTGAAGAGATGAAATAAAATCATCTTGCGTTTGTAAAGTATCGCCAGCGTTAAAATTTGCATCTACTCTTTTATATGATGCAAATACTGTGGCTTGAACATTTTTTTTGGCTATAGTTAAACCTACACCTCTATGAAAAGCAATTTCTCCTGCTGAGTTATATGGTCTTAATACATCTGCTTCCCTTTTTGTTTGAAACACATCTGCTCCTTTTTTAAATGCAAGGCTCATCCATTGGGTTAAGCCCTGCCCCATATTAACCGTAAAATCACCAATGGCTAAAGATTTTACAACTCCTATATTTCTTGCAAAAAAATGTGCTGAGTAAAAATCAAAGCCTTGTTTTTGGTTTCCTTTAAAAAATTCTTCCCCTTGGTCTTTTTCTGCTACAATACCGTACTGCAACAGGTTTTTATAGGTATATCTATATCGTATAAATAAACGTTGTGGTGAGCCTGGGTAATAACTTTTACCTGCTGCTGGCAAAGTTGTGTAACCTCTTGATTTTTCAAGTGTTTGTGTTACCCTAGCCAATATACTATAATTGCCATTCCGCAAACGGTTGCCTATTGAACCCAACACATCTGCCTTGGCATTTACGGTTATATATGGCCTTAGTTTTTGTATAGTAATTACATCCCAGCCTGGCACAGCTTGTAACTCGTAGATATTTACCAATTTTCCCAAACTATTTCTATACGCTATTAAATTTTGAATTTGAATTGGAGACGCTACTCTGAGCACTTTAAGATCTTGTGATGATGCAAAGTTGAGGTTTATTGGATTTTTTTGATATTGAGCCATTTCTAGCAAATAAGAATCATCTTCCGTTTCTACATCTTCATTATTTTCAGTTATGTTTTCTAACTGTTGCTCACCAATGCTTGTTGCTTGCTCAGTGGGCTTTACAGGCTCTTGGGCAAAAATTTGCACTGTAAAAAAAAGAGAAATAAAACATAATAAAAAAGCAAATTTTACAGTTTTTGTTAAACAAAGACTGAGATGCAGTTGATATATATGTATAATTTTTTTGCAGTAAATTATCATTTCACCCCAGCTTTAAAATTATAAATAAGCAATAACCCAGGGCTAATCCCTAACTGAGGGTGATAACTTGCTGAAGCATCAATTCTCAAATTGTTGTACATAAAACCCACCCCTCCAAAACCAGTACTGTTATCACTTCTAAAGCCTGCACGTATAAAAAACTTTTTTTCAAATCTATATTGTATTCCCCCTGTTACATTTATGGGTTGTTCTTCTTCTTTTACAATTTCGGTACTTACATAAAAATTATCTGATGCATCATAACCCAAGCCAAATTTATATGCTGATGCAATTTTTTCATCGCCATTTTTACCCAACTGCCCACCTACAGGGCTATACACATGTACACCAGCATTAAGTTTATCAGTAAAATGCACCACTGCCCCAGCTTCAAAATTTACTGCCGATGCGTTTTGATAAGCTGGTATTTTATAGCCATAGTAGTTAAATTGTACGCCTACATCTACCTTGCTGCCTAAACTTCTTGCATAGGCTAGGCCAGCTTTTTGCTCATTAAAGTTAGTAAAGCCAGCATAGTTTACCTGCACACCAAAATTTCCTTTTTTAGTGGGTATGGCTAATGCCAATCCATAAACACTGTTATCTGCTAGCAAAAATCTACGTTCGCCATACACACCTACAGCAGCCGTTTTTGTTTGTGCTAGAGCAGCTTGGTTGCCAGTAAAACTAAACACATCATTTTGTTTGGCACTATAAGCACTTAAACTAATGTAAGGCAGGCCAATACTGTATCGTAGTGATTGTGCATTGGTAAAAAGCACAGTAAATATGCCACTAATAATAAGTAGTGGTAATAAAAGTTTTCTCAAAACAGCTGTTGTTTAATCTAAAGCAAATTATAACTTTTAATTTAAATAATTGTTACCAGTTGCAAAAGTGAGGAGCTGGGGGTATAGGGTAGATAATAGTTGTTGGTTGGTAGAGGTTAATTAATAGTTGGTATAGATTAGCCGGCTGTTGGTAATTTACAATGTTTGGAAATTTAAGAAGTTATTGGTAGAAGTTATGTTATAGTAAATTATAGAGTTAAAGTACAATTTCAAATCATCAAAAACAACATTTACCCAATCATCAATGAACTAAGTTGCTTAATTTTGCCAGATGCAAATTTTAGATGGCAAAGTAGTATCAGCGGCTGTAAAAGAGCAATTAAAACTACAAACTCAAATACATGTAAATGAACATGGTAAACAACCCCATTTAGCAGCAATTTTAGTGGGTACAGATGGCGCTAGTGAAACTTACGTAGCTAGTAAAATAAAAAATTGTGCTGAGGTAGGTTTTAAAAGCACATTAATTAGGTTTGAGGCAACTATTGAACAACAAGAATTAATTGATGCAATTACAAATTTAAACAATGATCCTTCTGTTCATGGAATTTTAGTACAACTACCTCTTCCTAAAAATTTTGACGAAGCTGCAATAATTAACTTGATAAACCCAACAAAAGATGTAGATGGATTTCACCCAGTAAATGCAGGTAAAATGATGCAAGGGTTGGCTGCTTTTGTACCTGCAACACCATTGGGGGTGATGATGATGCTTGAACATTACAAAATTGACACAGCAGGCAAACATGCTGTAGTTATTGGGCGTAGCAATATTGTAGGTAGGCCAATGAGTATTTTGTTAAGCCAAAATTCAAAATTTGGAAATTGTACAGTTACGCTTTGCCACAGCCAAACAAAAAACATTGAAAAAATATGTGCAGAAGCTGATATTATTGTAGCAGCAATAGGCATACCCGGCTATGTAAAAGCCCACATGGTAAAGCCCGGTGCAGTAGTTATTGATGTAGGCATTACCAGACAAATTGATGGCACAAAAAAAAGTGGTTTTGCCCTAAAAGGCGATGTAGATTTTGATGCCGTAGCCCCAAAATGCAGCTACATAACCCCTGTACCCGGCGGCGTAGGCCTTATGACCATAGCGGCTTTGCTAAAAAATACTTTAGCAGCAGCGGAAATGCAAATGGTTTAAGTTATTAGCTTTTCAGCTAATCCCGAAAATAGAGATTAGCCCAGTAAAAAAAATAGCTATGAGCAGCATTAGTGGCAATAATTATTTGTTGTTTTTTTGTTTTTGGGGGAAACAAAAGTAACAATCACATTTCATCATTAGCTATATATTTAGCTTTAATGTTGCCATGTATAAAAAATTTGTAACAGTGATGAAGATTATGAAAAGGATTTGTTTTCCAGCATAAAAATATAAGCCATGGCAAACACATACCACCAAATATATTTGCAAATTGTATTTGCCGTGAAATATCGAAATGCAGTTATAAACAAAAAATGGCAGAGCAATTTGTTTGCAGTAATTGGCAATTTAATAAACGAAGCAAATTGTAAAACATTAATTGTAAATGGTGTTGAGGATCATGTTCATTGTTTAGTTGCATTAAAGCCAGTTGTATCTGTATCCGAGTTAATGAAAACCGTAAAAGGTAAGTCATCCAAACATATCAACGACCATAATTTAACTACCAATCGTTTTGAGTGGCAAGAAGGTTATGGTGTTTTTTCTTATGGCCAATCACAGTTAGATAGGGTTTATAAATACATTCAAAACCAAGAAGCCCATCATAAAAAACAAAGTTTTAGAGAAGAGTATATTAAATTTTTACAGAAATTTAAAGTAGATTATGACGATACCTATATTTTTCAAGATCTTGTGTAATATTAGTCGAGCCTACGGCTCTCAGTGTTATGCACTATGTTCTACGGACTTAAGTCCGTAGTTACAAAATCTTACGAGCCTACGGCTCTAAAACATTAAAGCCAAACTGGCAATAAAAAATAAATAATTTAAAATGAGTCTGCTTTTTTAAACCAAGATACAAAGCATGTACTAATATTGTAACAACAGACCTTAGTCCGTTGATATAAACCAACAAAAGTAAACCAGATGCGTAGCATCGACCAATATTGTAACAATGGACTTTAGTCCGTTGATACAAACCAACAAAAGTAAACCAGATGCGTAGCATCGACCAATATTGTAACAACAGACTTTAGTCCGTTGATACAAACCAACAAAAGTAAACCAGATGCTTAGCATCAACCAATATTGTAACAATGGACTTTAGTCCGTTGATATAGACTGATAAAAATAAACCAGATGCGTAGCATCAACCAATATTGTAACAATGGACTTTAGTCCGTTGATATAAACCAACAAAAGTAAACCAGATGCTTAGCGTCGACCAATATTGTAACAATGGACTTTAGTCCGTTGCAAAAAGTAAAATAAACGAATTGAACACACCCACAACAACACAGCTCCCTGTAATGGAGCACTTTTACACCATTCAAGGAGAAGGCTACCACCAAGGCCGGGCAGCCTATTTTATTAGGCTTGGCGGCTGCGATGTAGGTTGTGTGTGGTGTGATGTTAAAGACAGTTGGGATGCCTCAAAACACCCATTAGTATCTACTGAAACTTTAATTACCACTGTGCAAAAAACAGCTGCTAAATTGGTAGTAATTACTGGTGGTGAACCATTGATGCATAATTTAACTGAACTAACTTTTAAGTTACAAAACGCCGGGTTCGAAACTAATATAGAAACTTCAGGTTCAAGCAAATTAAGTGGCCATTGGAATTGGATTTGTTTATCTCCCAAAAAATTTAAAGCACCACTGCCAGAAGTAATTGAAGTGGCTAATGAAATTAAAATAATAATTTTTAATAAATCAGACTTTACATGGGCAGAAACTTATGCTGCTCAAGTAAGCCCAAATTGTAAATTATACTTACAGCCAGAGTGGAGCAAAGCTAAGGAAATGACCCCTTTAATAGTGGATTATATTATGGAAAACCCACAATGGGAATTGAGTTTGCAGTTGCATAAATTTATTGGGGTTGAATAACCATCTCATAACCAAAACTGCATTACTTGTTTACATATTACAGTAGAATAAGTGATTAAAAAATAAACATGATATTGATTTAACTAAAATTGTACAGCCCCCAATAAGTTTTGTTAAAATCAATATATAATTGCTAGTAATCGGTATTACTTAACAACATTTAAGTACCGATTTGGCTATCTTCATATCATGTTTAAATACAGTATAATTTCGTTGTTTTTAATTACAATTGGCACCACAATAAAGGCCCAGTGGTACAACCCCGATAAGGTAAATAAAAAAGCAGTAGCATTTTATGAAACAGCCTACCAAGAGGCCATTGATGGGAAATACCCAGCATCAATAATTCATTTAGGAGATGCTTTAAAGGCTGACGCAAAATACCTTGATGTATATTTATCAAGAGCAGGAATTTACACCAGCATGAAAAATTATGCCGCTTCTGTAAAAGATTACGAAACTGCATTTATACAAGATTCAGTGTATTCAAATACCTTTTTATTGCCCTATTCAATTGCATTAGCAGGTACCGGAAATTTTGAAAAAGCGTTAACTATTGTCAATAAGTTTTTAAATACCCCAAACTTAAATACTCAAAGTATACTTGCAGGCAAAAGCCGAAAAAATAATTTTGAATTTGCTCTACAATATGCCAACACTCATTCTAATAAAGGCTACATTTTCAACCCTATAAATATGGGAGATAATGTAAACAGTACTGCATTAGAATATTTACCATCATTAACCGTTGATGGAAATAAGATTATTTTTAATAGGCGTATAAACAGTGATGAAGATTTTTATGAAAGCAATAAAGTAAATGGGGTTTGGCAAAAAGCTACACCTGTAGCTGGTAAAATAAATACCAACTTAAATGAGGGAGCTCAAAATATTAGCCAAGATGGGGAGTGGCTTATTTTTACAGGATGTAATTACCCCGAAGGCTTTGGTAGTTGTGATTTATATATATCTTATAAAAATAAAAATGGAGAATGGAGTGAAGCAGAAAATTTGGGGCGACAAATAAATACAGAAGCATGGGAAACAGCCCCAACACTTTCAGCAGATAAAAAAGACTTATATTTTAGCAGCACTAGATCTGCAGGATTTGGAGGTTCAGATATTTGGGTAAGTCACCGCAGTGAGAATGGGAAATGGCAAAAGCCCGAAAACTTAGGAAGTACAATAAATACAGTTGGAGATGATGGTTGTGCTTTTATTCATGCTGATAACCAAACCTTATATTTTAATAGTAACGGGCAAAAAGGCTATGGTGCCAGCGATTTATTTGTTAGCCGAAAAAATGAAAAAGGACTTTGGCAGACTCCTGAAAATTTAGGATATCCAATAAATACAATTGACGATGAAGGCTCATTGATTGTAGCTGCTGATGGCAAAACTGCTTATTATGCTAGTGATAAAGGAGACTTTAAAAATGGATTAGATTTATATAGTTTTGAATTGAGAGAAGATGTGCAAGCTTTAAAAACGCTGTGGGTTAAAGGAAATATTTTTAATAAAAAAACTGGGCAAGGTTTACCCTCTTTGGTTGAACTTACAACAATTGATTCTGGCTTCGTATTATCAAAATTACAAACAGATGAAGCTGGCAACTACCTTACCACACTGCCTTCTGGCAAAAGCTATGCATTTACTGTAAATAGAAAAGGATTCTTATTTTACTCCGCCAATTTTAATGTAACAGGTAATATTACTGATAGCCCCAAGATCATCAATATTGGTCTTCAACCAATTGAAGTTGGTGCAAGTATTGTTTTAAATAATATATTTTTTGATAGTAAAAAATCAGAGTTACAACCAACATCATTTACTGAATTAGATAAAGTTGCCATGTTGTTAAAAGACAATCCAAAACTAATAATACAAATTAGTGGCTACACTGATAATGTTGGTAAACCAAATGATAACATGGCATTAAGCTCAAATAGAAGTAAAGCTGTGATAAACTATTTAATTACAAAAGGTATAGATGCTAAACGCTTAATTGGCAAAGGATATGGAGAAACTAAATCTATTGCAAGTAATGATACAGAAACTGGAAAGGCACAAAATAGAAGAACTGAATTAAGTGTTATCAGCAATTAATTTTATACTTTTATACAAATTTTTTTTAGATACATTAGTAATAATGCAAGCCAAAGAAATTGATAATTCTTCAATTTATTTTGTGAAGGCGTCATTTAAATGCAAAAAAATTGCTTTGCACATTTATGAAGATATTGTAGATGAAACAACATTTTTATTATCTAACAAAACAAATAAGAAATGACTTTTTCAATCAATTGAAAATGTAAAAAATAACATCAATGTAAAAGAAATAGATTTTGCCAAAATACAATCAATTTTAAACAATAATAGCAAATGAGAAAACTATCATTGGAATATAACAATTTAGAAAATTTTGAATATTAGGCTAAAAACCATAAAAATATTTTACAGAAAATTGCTGAGCTTTCTGTAGCAACAGCCAAAAACCCATATAATGGTATAGGCAACCCAGAATTGCTAAAAGGAGATTTAACAGGCTATTATAGTAGAAAAATTATTGGTGAACAAAGAATTGTTTCTACAGTAGATAATCAATAAATTACCGTTATTTCTTGCCATAAATACTACTTTTTTTAATAGCCATTATCATTTTCTATGCACCTAGATTTACTACACCAAATTGCCCTTACCCTTGTACCAAACATAGGCGATGTGAGGGCTAAAGCTCTTGTTGAAAATTTTGGCACTGCTGAAGCGATATTTAAAGCATCAAAAAAACAACTAGAAAATATTGAAGGTATTGGTAGTGTAGCCGCAAACTCCATAAAAAATTTTACAGATTTTTCTTTCTGCGAAAATGAAATTGAATTTATACAAAAGAACAACATTGAAACCCTTTTTATAAATGAACCTAACTACCCACAGCGTTTATTAAACTGTTACGATAGCCCAACTTTATTATATTACAGAGGCAATGCAGATTTAAATTTTTCTAAAATAATTTCAATAGTAGGCACTCGTAACAACTCTGATTATGGTAAAATAACTTGCGAAAAATTAATTGAAGAATTAGCAGCTCAACAAGTATTGGTTATAAGTGGGCTAGCATTTGGTATTGATACAATTGCCCATAAAGCAGCCTTAAAAAATAATTTAAAAACAGTTGGTGTTGTAGCTCATGGCTTAGATAAAATTTACCCAGCCCAAAATAAACCTTTAGCAAAAGATATGTTGCTTACTGGCGGTTTGCTAACAGATTTTATGCAGGGCACCAACCCTGACAGACAAAATTTTCCTAGACGAAATAGAATTGTAGCAGGTATTTGCGATGCCTTGGTTGTAATTGAAAGCAGTAAAAAAGGTGGCTCCTTAATTACGGCAGAATTGGCTAATAGTTACAATAAAGATGTATTTGCTATACCCGGCAGGGTAAATGATATTAGAAGTGAAGGCTGCAATTACTTAATAAAAAACAATAAAGCTTTGCTAATTACTTGTGCAGAAGATTTGATGCACATTATGAATTGGAAAGAGAATCCTAAAAAAATAAAAAAACAACGAGAACTTTTCATTGAACTTACCCCTGATGAAAAAATAATTACCGATATTTTGAGCCAACAAGATAGCATACAAATAGATCAACTATATTTTAAAAGTGGCATGAGCAGCAGTGCTGTTGCCAATGCATTATTAATGTTAGAAATGCAAGGTGTTGTAACGATGATGCCTGGCAAAGTTTTTAAATTAACTTGAGGGTAGTAGGAAGTTGGTAATTGGTAATTGGTAATTGGTAATTGGTAATTGGTAATTGGTAATTG
>JANMAV010000140.1:0-10487 GCA_031360055.1 Ferruginibacter sp. | reverse complement strand
TATGCAAGTTTTAAAATTTGGAGGTAGTTCAGTTGCTAATGCTCAAAACATACAAGCAGTTATAAACATTATTAAAGAGTATGAACATATTGAAACTATTGTAGTTGTATCAGCTTTATATGGAGTTACTGATGCCTTATTGCAAGTAGCAGAAACTGCAGTAAATAATGATGAACAATATAAAAAAATGTTGCAACAAATTGTTTTGCAACATGAAGAAGCTATTGCTACATTAATTACAGATGATTTAAGTAGAAATGAATTATTACAACTAATAAAAAATACCTGCAATAAAATTGAAGATATATGTAATGGAGTTTTTTTATTGGGTGAATTACCTGTGAGAATAAAGGATAATGTTTTACATATTGGCGAATATTTATCATCTAAAATAATTGCCGCGGCATGTAAAAATCAAGGTGTAGATGCTGGTTGGGTAGATGCTACTAAACTTATTATTACAGATGCTAACTATGGAAATGCAAATGTAAACTTTATAGAAACTAATATAAAAATTAATACATTTTTTGTCAAAAAAACTCATCTAGTAAATATTGTACCAGGCTTTATAGCTAGTACAGATGAAGGTTTTATAACAACGTTGGGCAGAGGAGGAAGTGATTATACAGCTGCTATTTTTGCAGCTGCTGTTAATAGCTCAGCCTTATTTATTTATACTGATGTAAGTGGTATGATGACGGCAGACCCTAGGGTTGTACAAAATGTAAAAGAAATTCCTACCATATCTTATCAAGAGGCCATGGAGCTTTCTCATTTTGGTGCTAAAGTTATTTACCTGCCAACTATACAACCAGTAATGAGCAAAAATATCCCTGTATGGATAAAAAACACTTTTGCACCACAACACCCTGGCACCTTAATAAAAAATGATGTACAAGATAGTACAGGAGTGGTAAAAGGAATTTCTAGTATAAAAAATATTTCATTTATTAGTTTGGAAGGCAGCGGTATGGTTGGTATACCTGGTTTTAGTAAACGATTATTTGAAGCGTTGGCTAATAAAAAAATAAATGTTATTTTAATTACGCAAAGTTCATCTGAGCATTCCATAAGTGTAGGTATAGATGCTCAGTTAGCTGCCACAGCCAAGCTGGCTGTAGATGAAGCTTTTGCTCATGAAATTGCGTTAAAAATTGTAGACCCTTTACTTGTTGAAAACAATTTAGCCATTGTAGCCATAGTAGGTGATAATATGAAAAACCATACTGGTATTTCTGGCAAAATGTTTAATAGTTTAGGTAAAAATGGTATAAACATACGTGCCATTGCTCAAGGCTCATCAGAGAGAAATATATCAGCAGTTATAGCCATTGCAGATGTAGCAAAAGCAGTAAATGTACTACACGAAGAATTTTTTGAAACTACTTATAAACAAATACATATTTATATTGCTGGTGTGGGCAATGTGGGCAGTAAACTCATTGCACAACTTCAACAACAACATCAATTTTTAAAAGAAAAATTACGTTTACACATTAAAGTTGTAGGTATATTAAATAGTAAATCGGCATTGATTAATGAAACAGGTATTGATTTGCAACATTGGCAAACTAATTTAAAAGAAGCAACAACAGCTACGGCACAACAATTTACACAAACTATTATAGACAAGAATTTGCGTAACAGTATTTTTATTGATGTTACTGCTACAGAAACTGTGGCAAGTTTATACAATCAATTACTTAGAAAAAATATTACCGTAGTGGCATGTAATAAAATTGCTTGCTCAGCATCATATAATTTGTACAAACAATTAAAACAATCTGTACAGGATTATAATAGTAAATTTTTATTTGAAACAAATGTAGGTGCAGGTTTGCCCATTATTGGTACACTTAATGATTTAATAAGTAGTGGCGATAAAATACATAGTATAAAAGCCGTATTAAGTGGCACATTAAATTTTGTATTTAATAATTACAATGGTAAAAAATCATTTGCATCTGTTGTAAAGCAGGCACAAGCAGAAGGATATACTGAACCAGACC
Organism: Ferruginibacter sp.; assembly: GCA_031360055.1. Lineage (GTDB taxonomy): Bacteria > Bacteroidota > Bacteroidia > Chitinophagales > Chitinophagaceae > Ferruginibacter. The sequence continues at coordinate 8,478 of JANMAV010000140.1, read as the reverse complement.
CAAGGCTTGATTTAAGTGGTAAAGATGTAATGAGAAAAATTATGATTCTTGCTAGAGAAACAGGAACCGTGCTGGAAATGGAAGATATAAATAATGAAAGTTTTATGCCAACAAGTTGCATGCAAGGATCAGTAGAAGATTTTTATGAAGAGATGGAAAAACAAGAACCACACTTTAAAGCTTTGTATGATGCCGCTGAAAAAAATAATACAAAACTTAAATTCGTTGCATCTTATGACCAAAAAGAAGATGGTTTTTTAGCTTCGGTTGGGTTACAACAAATAAATACTACACATGATTTTTATCATTTATATGGCAAAGATAATATTGTGTTGTTTTACACTAATAGATATCCTCTACAACCATTAATAGTAAAAGGTGCAGGTGCAGGTGCTGAAGTTACTGCAAGTGGTGTTTTTGCTGATATTATTAGAGCTACACAGCGTTAGGAGCTGGTGGAGTAGGTTCCGTATTTTTAGAGTGGCAGTTTATCCCGGAACATTATGAGAGCCGAGGCCAATTATCAGCTTAACTAAAATAATTTCCCTATTATTAATCCAAGAAAAAGTTTTATAATAACCATTATTAAAATCAGAACTATCATCAAAAACATAACCATTAGCTTGTAATAAAATCATCGTTCAATCATCATGACTAATAAATCAGTAAAAATACTGGCACCAGCTACCATAGCTAATATTGTGTGTGGGTTTGATGTGTTAGGCATGGCACTTAGTAGCCCTGCAGATGAAATGCAAGTAACACTTACTGATAATGCTACTATACAAATAACACATACTGATAATTATGGTTTGCCTACAATTGCAGAGCAAAATGTAGCAGGGGTTGCACTGTTGGCTTTATTAAAAGTATATCCAAAACCTGTGGGCTTTATAGTTGTAATAAATAAAGTTATTAAACCAGGTAGTGGTTTAGGCTCAAGTGCTGCAAGTGCTGCAGGAGCTGTTGTAGCAGCCAATTATTTATTAAATAATTATTTTACCAATGCACAGCTTATAGAGTTTGCTATGTTTGGTGAAGAACTAGCAAGTAAAGTAAAACATGCTGATAATATTGCTCCATGCATTTATGGTGGGGTTACTTTAGTGAGAAGTACAAAGCCCCTAGATATAATTGAACTGCCAACGCCATCTTTAATAGCCACCATACTGCACCCACAAATAGAAATTAAAACTGCCGATGCAAGGCAAATGCTGCCTACAGAAGTATCGTTAAAAAAGGCAACACAGCAATGGGCTAATATTGCTGGCTTAGTTGCTGGCTTTTACAAAAACGATGCAGATGTTATTGGTAGGTGCTTGCAAGATGTAATTATAGAACCGATACGTAGTAAATTGATTCCAATTTTTGATGAAGTTAAAAAGCAATGTTTGCTAGCAGGGGCAATTGGTGGTGGTATAAGTGGCTCTGGGCCATCAATTTTTATGCTAAGCAAAACTACTGAAACTGCCATGGCAGTAAAAGATGTAATGAGTAAATTATACAGCCAAACGGGTATTCCATTTCATACGCATGTAAGCAGTATTAGCCATACAGGAGTAAAAATATTATACAATTAATGTACATTAAGTATGAATTATTATAGTCTTAACAAGCAATCGCCTTCGGTAGATTTTAAAACTGCTACAATTAATGGACAAGCACCAGATAAGGGACTTTATTTTCCTGAAAGTATACCAGTGTTGCCAGTAGATTGGATAAAAAATATTGAAAGTTTTTCCAACAAAAAAATTGCCTTTGATGTTATAAAACAATTTATTGGCAATACAATTGATGAAGCTAGCTTACAACAAATTGTACATGAAACTATCAATTTTGAAATGCCATTACAGCAAATAACACACAATATATTTGCGTTAGAAATGTACCATGGCCCTACATTAGCTTTTAAAGATATTGGGGCTAGGTTTATGAGCAGGTGCTTACAATATTTTGTAAAAGATTCATCTAAAAAAATTACTATTTTGGTAGCCACTTCTGGCGATACTGGAGGTGCAGTTGCCAATGGGTTTTACAATGTAGACGGCGTACAAGTTGTAATTTTATATCCTGCTGGTAAGGTTAGTAGAGTACAAGAAAAACAACTTACAACGCTAGGAAAAAACATTACAGCAATTGAAGTAAAAGGCACTTTTGATGATTGCCAGCAAATGGTAAAACAAGCATTTGCTGATGAGCATGTACAGGAACATTTGTTTTTAACATCAGCAAATTCTATAAATGTGGCAAGGTGGTTACCTCAGCAATTTTATTACTTTTTTGCTTATAAGCAATGGTCACAAATTGATAAAAGTGATCCAGTTGTAAGTGTGCCTAGCGGTAATTTTGGTAACATTTGTGCTGGCTTGCTTGCAAAAAAACAAGGGCTGCCTATTAAACATTTTATTGCAGCATGCAATAACAATAGGGTAGTGCCTAACTTTTTTGAAACACAACAATATCAATCCCAGCAAGCAATCCCAACCATCAGTAATGCAATGGATGTGGGCAACCCCAGTAATTTTGTGAGAATTTTAGAAATTTTTAATAATCAGTTTTCTATTCTTAAGCAAAACATAAGCAGTTATTCAATTAGCGATGAGGATACAAAAAAAACAATTATGAAGGTTTATGAAGATTTTAATTATTTATTAGATCCTCATGGTGCAGTTGCTTATGCAGCGTTGCAACAATATCAACAACATAACCCACATAAAGGATTTATAATTGAAACTGCACACCCAGTAAAATTTTATGATGTGGTAGAACCTTTAATTAATAAAATAATTACCCTGCCTAAAAATATTGAAGATATTATGGAGCTGCCAAAAATAAGTTTACAGATAGAATCAAACTTGCAAGATTTAAAGAAGATATTGTTGAGTATGTAAAGTAAATTAAAAATGTAACTCGTTAATGAAATCATCCAAAAAATTTATTGTAATTAAAAACAATAAAAATTACAATAATTCCGGTAGTTGCAAATAACATATATCTACCACTTTCTCTACTATCAGTATCATATTTAAAATATTCTTTTTGGGTATAAATACTTTTCTTTTTTGCAAAATATAATTGGTAACCAATAATCCAACCAAGCACTCCAAAAATACCAATCCATCCTAGCAATTGTAGCGGTAGGGTAGCAGCCTTACCAGCTGAAAGTCTTTTATCATCTTTAGCAATAGTTTTTATTTTCCAATCATGTAGGTTGTGTGGTAATATGCCTCTGTTATTCAATTCATTTTCTATTGCAGCTTGCATCTCAGTATCCCAACTGCCAAATTCATATACCATGGTTAGCAAATCATCATCATTATAACTCAGCACCATATCATTGTAAGTTTCCATAATTGAAGCTATTTTATGTAAAATAAAAACTATCTGGCTATTCAACTAAATAATTATTTTCGGCTACCTTTATTTATATATGTTCACCCTTAAAAAATTTGTAGCCTTTGCATTATTGTTATTAGTAGCAATGCCAATTTTTTTATTCAGTGTATTTAGCATTAAACAAAAAATTATTCAATTTCAAATGCACGAAAAATTAGAAGAAGCGGCATTAGAAGAAATAATTATACATAACAATGATTTTAGTTGGGTAAGTAATGATGAGATTACGGTACACGGAAAACTCTTTGATGTAAAATCACATTCAAAAAATGTTGAAGCTACAATTTTTGTTGGCCTTTACGATAATAAAGAAGATGCTATAAATAAACAATTAGATGCCAATTTTTATCAAAAAAAATTATCCGATACAAATAGTGGTTTAAGTTTTTTAAAATTATCACAATCGCCTTCTCTCATTCAATATCTTGATAATTCTATTTCTACACATAGTAATATTATTATTTTACACTACAAAACCTTTAGTGAAGAGGCTCGTTTTCTACACTTAAAAGTTCCTAATCTTCCACCAATAGTATAATCTATTCTCTAATTTATTTTATTAATGTCAGCCATTTTACTTAATGTAAAGAGGCAATCCTATTTAACTAATTGAACTTAATTCATGAAAAAAATTATATTAATTATATCAGCAATATTGCTGGTACAAATGCTGTATGCACAAAAAAAATCAACAGTATTTACAGATACAACCAATACTAATATTAATTTAGATGAAGTGGTTGTATCATCAAGCAATTTTAACGAAAAAATTAAAAATGTAGCTCAAAAAATTGAGGTAATAAATGCTAAAACAATTGCTAATACCAATGCTCAAAACACTGGCGATTTACTCTTAAGCACTGGTAAAATATTTGTACAAAAAAGCCAACAAGGTGGCAGTAGCCCAGTTATTAGAGGTTTTGAAGCTAGTAGGGTTTTACTTATTATTGATGGTGTACGTATGAACAATGCCATTTATAGAAGTGGGCATTTGCAAAACGCAATTACGTTAGATCAAAATAGTTTACAACGAGTAGAAGTTATGTACGGTCCATCATCTACCATCTATGGCAGCGATGCATTAGGTGGGGCTATACATTTTATAACCAAGGGTGCAGTTTTAGCCAGCTCATCAAATTTTCTTACTACAGGTGCTGCATTTGCAAGGTATAGTACTGTAAACAATGAAAAAACTATCCATGCAGACGTTAGCATAGCTAATAAGAAGTTTGGCTGGTTTCAGGGATATAATTATAGTTTTTTTGGCGATATGAAAATGGGTAATAATTACTTAAATAAATATCCAAATTTTGGGCGAAGATCAGTATATGTTGGGCAAATAAATGGGGTAGATTCTGTAATAAAAAATGATGATGATAGGGTACAAAAATTTAGTGGTTATGAGCAATGTGATATTACCCAAAAGTTTTTGTATAAACAAAACGATAAAATAAGCCATGGGCTAAACCTACAATTATCTAACACAACCAATGTACCAAGGTATGATAGGTTGCAAGATGTTAGAAACTTTGGAGCCCCAATTGGAACTACTTTACGATATGCTGATTGGTACTATGGGCCACAAAAAAGATTGCTAGCAGCCTATGAATTAAATGCCATACAAAAAGGCTTTTTTAACGAGGTAAAAGCAAATATTAACTTTCAATATATTAATGAAAGTCGCCAAACAAGAGAGTATAGGCGCTATGATAGATTTGATAGTAGGGTAGAAAAAGTTGCTGTTTTTGGTACTACTGTAAGTGCTAGAAATCTGATGAATAATAACGAAATAGTTGTGGGTGTAGATGCACAATTTAACGACGTAAAATCTACCGCTGCCCGTACAAATTTAACAACAGGAGCTATAAGTAAATTAGATTCAAGATATCCTGATGGTAATAATAAAATGAATAATTTGGCCTTATTTGTGCAACACACGTACAAGTTTTCTAGTAAAAAATTAGTGCTAAATGATGGCTTTAGGGTACAATCAATTCACTTAAAAAGTAATATACTTGATAACTCATTTTTTAAATTGCCCGATACTGCCGTTTCACAAAATAATGTAGCCGTTACAGGAAATGTAGGTGTTGTGATAAATGCTACCAAAAACACAATTGTAAAACTTGGATTATCATCAGGTTTTAGGGCACCAAATATTGATGATTTGGCTAAGGTTTTTGAATCTAGCACAGCTGCAAAGCAAGTAGTATTGCCCAATGCTAATTTAAAACCAGAGTATACTTACAATGCAGATGTATCAATTAGGCAAAGCATTGCAAACGCAGTAACTGTTGAGCTTTCAGCTTTTTATACCCTATTTAGCAATGCCATTGTAAAAGCCCCTTTTAGCTTAAATGGGCAAGATTCAATACTTTACAACGGCGTAAAAAGCCAAGTTTTAGCCAGCCAAAATGTAAATAGAGCAGCCTTATATGGCTTTACTGCAACTATAGCTGCACAATTGTGTACGGGTTTATTATTTACAAACACCATTACTTATACCAATGGCCAATACAAAACTGATGCAAGCAAAGCCTCATCAGTATATGAAAAACAAACTGACGGAACATATAAATTGGTAAACAAAAATGTAGATAAAAAGCCATTAGACCATATACCACCTGTTATGGGAAAATCTGCTTTGCAATACAGCTATAAAATATGCAGTGCTGAAATTGGTTTGTTGTTTAATGGCAATAAATATTTGGATAAATACAATACTGATGGAGAAGATAATGCCCAATATGCTACAATAGATGGTACTCCTGCATGGGCTACAGTGCATATTAGGGCTACAGTTGGGTTAACCAAACATGTACAATTACAACTAGCAATAGAAAATATTTTGGATAGAAATTACCGCTATTTTGCTTCAGGTTTTTCAGCTCCCGGCCGCAACTATGTTGCAGCATTAAGAGCTAATTGGTAAGCCTTTACTTTTACAGTTTTAAAGTCTATTAGTGTATAAGCTAATAGGCTTATTATTACTACTTAATTATAGATAATAATTTAATTTTACATAAAATAATAATGAACAATTAAATACATTAATTAGTAAATTTGGTCATTATTTTTAAATTTATATAATGATACCAAAAATGTTTTTAGTTGCTTTAATTAGCCTTGCATGTAGCAATTTAACAGTTGCTCAACAGCAAAAAGTAGAGCCAAAAACTAATATTTTAGATGAAAATAAAAAAGTTGAAATTGTAGAAGTAGCTTGTGGAGAATGTCAATTTAAAATGGCTGGCGCTGGCTGTGATTTAGCGGTTAGAATAGCTGGGCTACCTTATTTTGTTACAGGCACTAGCATAGATGATCATGGAGATGCACATGCAAAAAACGGCTTTTGTGAAGCTGTTCGTAAGGCCGAAGTGCAAGGCGATGTGGTAGGAGATAAGTTTAAAGTATCATACTTTAAGTTATTGCCAGAAGGTAAATAAATCAAAACCAATTAAGTATTAAAACCTAGTATGTTTACAATAAATATAAAAAAACGTGCAACAAAAAAATAGGTGCCCGTTTTTTTAGTGCATATTAAGTTTTGAATTTTTAGTTATTTATATGAAAGTAAAAGGTTTCAATCCTAAAACCTTCCCGACTTTTAAAGTTGGGATGCCCTATCAAATTGAGCATTATTTATAATTTATTTTAACAGTATGCTACTTTTCTATATTTTAAATTACTTTCATATTGTCACTATATTTATTTAGTTATTACATTCTTCAGAATAAACTAGTAACCAATTTTTGTTTTTTATAGAAAGAAAATCATTTTAATTATTTTTAATCTTACAGATTGGTTGCTTCTTACCTTACCAATCTAGTTTTCTATAATTTTAAAAAAATATGTAAGTTGTATGTATAAAAAAAGGAAATTATTAAAAATAATTTCCTTAAAAGTGTGACCGCGTTAGGATTCAAACCTAAAACCTTTTGATTCGTAGTCAAATGCTCTATTCAGTTGAGCTACGCAGCCATTTTAATATTTCCAAAATCTGGGACTTTGTAAGTCATTTCCTAGAACCTTCCCTACTTGTTTATCGGGATGCTCTATTCAGTTGAGCTACGCAGCCATTTTGTTTTTTGGATTTGCAAATATAGCAATTATTATTGTACAGCAAAATTTTTACAAACCTTGCAAAAAACTGTCGTGTATAAAATCTACTACTTTTACTAAGCTTTTAGTCTCTTCAAAAACTTTTAATTGCCTATCGGCACCAGTGCCAGCTTCTAACATTTTATGTACATGGCTTATTGCATGTGCACTGCCCAAATGAGGTATTACATCGTCTACAAATTCAAGTAATTCATAAATTAATACCCTAGTATTTACTTCACTTTCTTTACCAAAATCTATCATATTGCCATCAATACCATATCTACTTGCACGCCACTTGTTTTCAGTAATTAACCTGCGATTGTACATCATAAAATTTAAGTTCTGACTTCTCAGTTTGTACAATTTTGCACAAATTGCCTGAAATAGACCAGCTATGGCAATTGTTTCTTGTACGGTAAGAGGAATATCACAGATTCTAAACTCTACAGTGTTAAAGAAGGGGTGAACACGTAAATCCCACCATATTTTTTTTGCATTATCAATACAGTTAGTTTTAACTAAAAGTTTGATATAATTGTCATACTCCTCAATGCTTTCAAAATGATCTGGAATACCTGTACGTGGAAATTTTTCAAATACTTTGGTTCTAAAACTTTTATATCCTGTTTGTCTTCCTTCCCAAAATGGAGAGTTGGTACTTAATGCAAAAACGTGAGGTAAAAAATATCTGGCACTATTAGCAATGTGTATGGCCATTTCTCTTGTTTCCATACCCACGTGCACGTGTAGGCCAAAAACTAAGTTGCTCCTTGCCGCTTCTTGTAACTCATTAACAATTTCGCTATACCTGGCATGCTCAGTTATAAGTTGGCTCTCCCAATGGCTAAAGGGGTGAGTGCCACTGGCCCCAATCCATAATCCTAAACCGTCGCCAATGCTACTTATGGTTTTACGTAAGGTAGATACATCTACAAAAGCTTCATCTACATCAGCACAAATATCAGTTCCAACTTCTAC
>JANMAV010000097.1:0-6393 GCA_031360055.1 Ferruginibacter sp. | reverse complement strand
AAAGGTGATCCTGATTTGGAAGCTATTGTAGGTAGTGTAAAAGATTTAGCAGCACAAATTATACACCTATCTCCAAACATACCTAGCGAAGCTGGTATTATTTTAAAGAATATTGAAAACCCTTCTTTTTTAATACACTTTGTAAGTAGTAACCTTAATTGTGAGCTTAAACAAAAACAACGGTTATTAGAAATTAGTGACCTTAAAGAAAGGGCTGAGCTACTAATGAGCCTTATGCATACGGAGTTGCAATATGCTGAGTTAAAAAACAAAGTAACTAATAAAACCCGAGCAGAGCTTGATAAGCAGCAGAGAGAATACTTTTTGCAACAGCAAATGAAGGCCATAAAAGATGAACTTGGTGGCGATAATGTGGCAGAGGTAAAAGAAATGCAAAAAAGAGCTGATGCTAAAAAATGGCCTAAGGCAGCTGCAGACATGTTTAAAAAGGGAGCAGAGAAATTAGAAAGGATGCATCCATCTACACCGGACTACTCAGTTGTGTATAACCATTTAGATTTATTGCTTGACCTGCCTTGGGATGATTGCACAGCCGATAGCTATGATTTACGTAAAGCCAAAAAAGTATTAGATCATGATCATTATGGAATGAACAAAATAAAAGAACGTATTTTAGAATACTTAGCTGTACTTAAATTGAAAGGCGATATGAAGAGCCCAATATTATGTTTTATTGGCCCTCCCGGTATTGGTAAAACAAGCCTTGGCAAAAGTATTGCTGCTGCCATAAATAGAAAATATGTTAGGGTAAGCCTTGGTGGCGTGCATGATGAAAGTGAAATACGTGGGCATCGTAAAACATACATTGGCGCCATGCCAGGCCGTATTTTACAATCTATACGAAAAGTAAACAGTGGTAACCCAGTTATGATTTTAGATGAGATTGATAAAATTGGAGCCGACCATAGAGGTGATCCATCATCTGCCTTATTGGAAGTACTAGACCCAGAACAAAACAATACATTTTACGATAACTACTTGGAACTAGAGTATGATTTAAGTAAAGTACTTTTTATTGCAACTGCAAATAACATTAGCAATATACAACCTGCATTAAGAGATAGATTGGAAGTTATTGATTTAAGTGGATATGCAGTAGAAGAAAAAATAGAAATAGGCAAGAGACATTTAATGCCAAAAGAAAAAGAAATGCATGGCCTAAAACCAGAGAGTTTTAAGATGAGTGATGTGGTTTTGCAAAAGGTTATTGAAGATTATACAAGAGAAAGTGGCGTAAGGGAATTAGATAGGCAGCTTGCAAGCATTATGCGTTACCAAGCCAAAGAGCTAGTACTAAGAGGCAAATTGAAAGCAACAATTACTAATAACGATGTAGAGAAAATACTTGGTAAACCTAGGTATAGTAATGAGTTGTACAAAACAGCAAATATGCCAGGTGTAGCTGTTGGCTTAGCCTGGACCTATGTAGGAGGTGATATATTATTTATAGAAACCCAACTAAGCGATGGAAAAGGCGACTTACAGCTTACTGGCAACTTGGGTAATGTTATGAAAGAAAGTGCTAGTACAGCGCTAACTTGGTTAAAAGGCAATAGCAAAAAAACTGGTATAGACCCTGAGTTATTTAGCAAAAAAAATGCTCATATACATGTGCCCGAAGGTGCTACCCCTAAAGATGGGCCAAGTGCAGGTATAACCATGATGACGGCACTTGCAAGTGCATTTACAGGTCGTAAAATAAAACCTTACTTGGCTATGACTGGAGAGATAACACTACGTGGACAAGTACTACCTGTAGGTGGCATAAAAGAAAAAATATTAGCAGCAAAAAGAAGTGGTATAAAAGAAATTATTATGTGCTACTTAAACGAAAAAGATGTGCTTGAAATAAACCCAGCTTTTATAAAAGGTATGAAATTTAATTATGTAAAAACCATGGCTCAAGTGTTGGATATTGCTTTAACGTAATTATTTTTTATGTTTAAAACCAGTTGCATATATTAAACGTATATATTAACCATTCAACTAATTCATGTTGGTTGTTTTAAGGGTTAAAAGAAAAATCCCCCCGACTCTTCGGGGGGATTTTGTATATCACAAACACTCACTCTATAGTTTCATCATAATCATAAGGGAGCAACCTAGCTATAACCTCTGTTTTAGCCCAATTTAATTGTGTAAACATATTTACAACACTATCAAAATTACCATTTGCAAAAATTACTAAAGGTTTGTTGGGGTCTATAATTTGTATTATGCTTTGTGTAAATGTCATTTGTGCTCCTCTTTGCTCCGAGACTTTTTTAAAATGCTTAACCAATAAATAATTATCAAAATTAAAAAGTACAGCATTAGTATCTGCTCTAGCAGTTAAACTATCAGCAGCAATAGCCAAAGGTTTGTTTATAAATACAGAATCTTTGTAAGCAATAACGGAAACTAATTTTTTAATATCAACATCTATCTTTACCATATTTTTAAACTCAGATAAAGTTTTTTCTGTTTTTCCTGCTGGCACTTTTAGAGTTTCAAACAAATAGAATTTATTTTTTTGTAGGCTGTTTGCATAAAGGCTTCTCATAAAGTGCATAACGCTGCCTTGGTAGCATAGGTATCTATTTTTTCGCCATTTATTATCCAGCCTTGCATTTCCTTCCAAGTCAGTGAATGATGGGTAACCAGTAAAATAAATAGTTTTGTATTGTAGGTCTAAAACAAAATTCTCAAGTGTATAGGATATGCTGTAACCTAAAGCCTTATTAGTTATTAGTATAGGTTCTTTTGCTGTTACTTCTAATATTCCATTTACACCGTCATAGTAAAAACGAAGCGCTTTTTCATTTATAATTTTACAATTATCAGCTTCAATTGTTGTGCCCACAAAATTATCAAAGAAGATTTTACCCCATCTTGCAAGTCCATCTTTTTCATAAGTTTTTACAACTACGGTTTCAAGTTCTTTAATTTGGGGGTCTAAACCAGCATTTATAAATTGTACATTTTTTGCATTAAAGTTGTACGTTTCAAACTTATAGCCTAATGCATGTACTACAATATCTCCTTTTGTAACTTGTACGTTTTGTAATTCAAAATTACCTACAGCATCAGTAATAGTTTTGTATGATGTATTACTTACAAAAACTGTAGCAGCAGCCAATTTCATACCTGTTGCCTTATTAAAAACTTTGCCTTTTATTGTTAGTTGTGCACCTACACATTGAGGCAAGAGAATTAAAAAAAATAAAAGGTATTTTAAAATATGTGAGTTATCATTGGTTCTCATTTAACAATATTAAGATGCATTAACTAATACCATTTTTGCAGCCATCTCTTTCATTAACAAACCACCTGCAGTACCGCTATCTCCTACTCCTTTGCTTTTTAAATCGTATTGGTGTAAGAGCAAAATTATTTTTTGTACACCCTCATAACCGTAATTTTTTAAAGCCGCTTTTGCCTGGCTTAATGTATTTGGATTAAAGTAAAATAATGGTCTCAATGCTCCATCACTAGTATCTTTCATGCCATATACAGTATACACTTTACTAAAAAAACCATACAAAGCAGGTAAAACCATTTGTATGGCAGCAGCTTTAGGGTTGGCTTCAAAATATTGAATAATTTTTATGGCCTTTGTAATATTTTTTTGTGCTAATGCTGCCTGCAATTCAAATACATTGTACTCTTTACTTATTCCAATAAATCTCTCAATATCATCTTCATCAATTATTTTTTTACCAGCAAGGTTTAGTATGAGCTTATCAATTTCATTTATTATTCTATTTAAGTCATTTCCAACATGCTCTTCTATTAAAATAGCTGCCTTTGTACTTATTTGTAAACTTTTTGCATTTACTTGCTGTACAATCCATTCATGTACTTTACCATCTACAATTTTTTTTGTGGTAAGTAATTCTGCATTTTTTGTTTGTAAGGTTTTATAAAGTTTTTTACGTTTATCAACCCCTTTTGCTTTGTAGCCAACAATAAATATAGTACTAGCCAAAGGGTCAGCAATGTATGGCTCAAGCACTTCTACATCTTTCATGTGCTGTGCTTCCTTTAAAATTACCACTTGTTTATCTGCAAACATGGGGTAGCGTTTACAAGCATTTACTATGCTAGCCCAATCTGCATCTTTACCATAAAAAATGGTTAGGTTAAACTGTGCTTCTGCATCAGTTAGTAAATATTTTTCAGCATAATCAATTAGTTCATCTATGTAATAATCTTCTTCGCCTTCCAGCCAATAGGTTGGTACAAAGTTGCTCTTTTTCCAACTATTTAATATTTTTTCTACACTCATATAAGCTAAATAATGAAAATTTGTACTTGATTTTGGAACTTTTAAAACTTTGGCACAATATTAGTAAAGATGTTGCCGAAATTAGAAAATCAAAAATATTGATTTAATTTCTTCCAATATTAGATATAACCTTTTATTAAATTTTTAAACTTTATAATTATGGCATTCGAAAATTATCCAGAAACGGACAACACAAAATTAACCTCTACTACAACCGAGGCTCCAAAAGGTAAAAATAATGTAAGAAACATTTTAACTGGAGTTTTAGTTGTGGCACTTTTAGGTACTTGGGCTTATGTAATTTACGATAAAAACCAAGTAAAAGAAAAAGATACGGTACAAGAAACAACAATTGCATCTACTTCAACTCAGAGAGATCAATTACAAAAAGAATTAGAAGATGCTGCAATGCGTTATGATGATTTAAAAACTTCTAACTCAAAAAAGGATAGCACAATTTCTGTAAAAGATAAAGAAATTGATGATAAAAAAGTTAGGATTCAGCAATTGCTAAGCAAATCTAACGCTACCCAATCTGAGCTTAACGAAGCTAAGCGTTTAATAAGCTCTTTAAATGGTGATATTGACGGCTATAAAGAGCAAGTAGTTTTGTTACAAACACAAAATGGTAAATTAGTTGTAGAAAAAGCTGCAGTAACACAACAAAGAGATAGAGCAGTAAGAAACTACGACTCATCTACCTTGGTAATTAAACAAAAAGAAGATGTTATAAATGTTGCTTCAACTTTACATGCATCAAACTTTAATATTGTTGGTATTAACGAAAGAAGCAATGGGAAAGAAAAAACCACTGCTACAGCAAAAAGAGTTGACAAATTACGTATCAGTTTTGACCTTGATGAAAATATGGTAACAGAAAGTGGCAATAAAGAATTGTATGTGTGTATAACTGCACCTGATGGTACACCAATAGCTGTTCAAGCATTAGGATCAGGAACGTTTAGTTTAAGAGATGGTCAACAAAAGCCTTATACTCAAAAGGTAGATGTTAACTATACTCAAAATAAAAGACAAACTGTAAGTTTTGATTGGAAACAAAATACCGATTATGCTACTGGAAACTATAAAATAGAAGTATTTAATAACGGCTTTAAAGTAGGAGAAAGCTATAAGCCTTTAAGAAGAGGTGGATTATTTAGCTAGTTTAAATAGATACTTTATAAATAATTAAACCCCTGTGATTATATTAATTCCAACAATCTGGTTTAAAGCTCAATTAATCCCTTTTTAGATTAACCCAATATAACGAAGGCAACAGAAATGTTGCCTTTGTTATATTTATGTATGTCTATTTATGTAAACCTGCTATAAAATTTACAGTTAGGGCCACTACAAAAGTATTTAGCAAAAAAGATATAAGACTGTGCACAAGCACTAACCTACGCATTTTTTTACTATTAACTGCTATATCAGATACTTGAAAAGTCATGCCTATCACAAATGCAAAATAGGCAAAGTCAATATAGTCTGGCTCTACATCATCAGGAAATTCCAATGCTTGATTTTTGCCAGCGTCTTCGCTATAATATTTGTGGGCATAATGAAAAGTAAAAATAGTGTGCAACATTAACCAACTTAATATAACACACAAAAAACAAATTGCAACTTGCAAAAAAGGGCTACTAAAAGCATTGGTAGGGTTCATTATTAACAGCAATACTGTAACAATAGCAGCAAAACTAGCTAAAATTGAAAATATAGCTACGTAAATTTTACTACCATCATCTATCACTGCAACTTTTTTTATAGAATTGGTATTTTTATGTATAATTACATACCATTGTAAACCTACAAAACAACTTGCAAATGCACACCAACCAACAATACAATTTGCAATTACATCATCAATATTATTATGAATTATAAGCAAGGTAATAAAACAAACTACCATGCTTATTAATATACGCTGTAACGGGTGTAGTTGTAATAAAAAATGGTGCTGTTTAATTTGTGTGGGCAAAATGAAAATTTTTATAAATGTAGGTATTGTGCTGTTTATATTGATGTAGATTATTATAAGAAAATTTAAAATGTATTCATTTTTTTAATTTAATAGATGATTAATCAATAAAATTACTACTGAA
>JANMAV010000117.1:0-8100 GCA_031360055.1 Ferruginibacter sp. | reverse complement strand
TTTTTTTTATATAATAAAATTTTTTGGTTGCTGCAAATCAACTATCAAATGTTATAACATACGCTTATGAAAATGAAACAACTCATGCAGACAATGCATAATAAAATAAAACATTAATGTTTATTGTGCAACATATTGGCCAAGGCATAGCAGTATAATTTAATCATAAAATTATTGAATTCTTGTTACAAAAAAAGTTGGTACTTGCAATAGGCTTGCTATATGTAAAAAATTTATTGAAACTATTAGAGGGTAAATTTAGGTACAAAGTAAATTTGGTACAACTAGTATTTTTGATTGTAATGCTGCCTGTACAAGTGTAGGATGAGTATTTGAATATATTATAAAAAATATTTGTTCTTTATAATAATACTAATAAAACTTCGTTACTTTAGTTAAACCAATTCAGGTATTTATTACCAAACTAACAAAAATGCCTAATGTTCTCATTATAGAAGATAATGTAGCAGATGTTTTTTTAATTAGACAAGCTTTTAAAGAAGTAAATCCAAAAAGGATTATTCATATTGTAAAAAATGGAGAAGATGCTATTACTTTTTTAACAAAAAAGGATAACGATAATGAATATGAACATCTCTCTCTCATAATTTTAGATATAAACTTACCCAAAAAAAACGGGCACGAGGTTTTACAATTTATAAAATCTACCAAATATTTACAACAGATCCCAGTAGTTATGTTCACCACATCTTCATCTCCTAAAGATGTAAATGATGCATATAATTATTGTGCCAATTCATTCATTGTGAAGCCAATGGATTATGAGGGGTTACAAAAAATTGTTGATGGTTTAGAAAATTATTGGTTTAATATAGTAGTGCTTCCATATAATAAATGTTAAGAATATGGATCATAAATTATATAATATTTTAACAATTGAAGATAATAATGGCGATTACACTTTGGTTACAATTTATTTGAAAGAAAAAATTAGTAACCCCATTTTTTTTAGAGCTTATAATTTTATAGAATCGGTTTCTTATTTACAGAGTGATCAATCTTTTGATGTTATTTTGTTAGACTTATCTCTACCAGACTACAGTGGAGAAATGTTAGTAAGATCTATTTTAGATTATTGTAAAAATGTGCCTGTAATAATATTATCAGGTAATACAGATGTTGATTTTAGTATTAAATCTATAAACTTCGGAATTTCAGATTATTTAGTTAAAAATGATCTTACAGCAGATGCACTTTATAAAAGTATTATTTATGCTGTAGAAAGAAAAAATATTAATGCTCAATTAGTAGAGTCTGAAGAACGCTACAGTAATTTATTTGAACAAAGTTTACAACCTATGTGGGTTTACAACCCATCAAATTATAAATTTATACAAGTAAATAATGCAGCTATTTTACATTATCAATATAGTAGAGAGGAGTTTTTGAACATGTCATTATTTGATATTAGACCATTAGAAGATAGACTTGCCTTCGAAAATTTAGTATCAAAGCAAAAAAGAATTGATTTTATAAAAATGGAATTTCGTCATCAAAAAAAAGATGGAGAAATTATACACGTTGAGGTATACTCAAATCCAATATTAATTAAAGGCAAGCAATTTCAATCATCTATTATCATAGATAATACTGATAAAATTAAAAATGCTAATGCTGTAACACAGGCAATAATTAAAACACAGGAAAATGAAAGGCTTGAAATTGGAGGTGAATTACATGATAATATTTGTCAGATTTTAGTTGGTACAAATTTATATCTCAATTTATTAAAGCAGCATGTAACACCTAAAGGCAACGATTTATATACTAGTATAGAAAATTATATTGAGCTTGCAGTGTTAGAAGTAAGAAACTTATCTCACCGTTTAGCACCTGCTTTTTATGATGGCTCAAGTTTTGAAGAATCATTTGGGCAATTATTATCAAATTTTAGATTAGTATTAAATTGTGTAATTAATATTAATATAGATGAAACAGCAAAAAATAAAATTTATAATAGAGATGTTCAGCTCATGCTGTATAGAATTTTACAAGAGCAATTAAGAAATATTCAAAAATATGCCAAGGCTTCTATTATTGATATAAACTTATGTATAAAAAGTAATTTTATTGAACTAGTAATACAAGATAATGGACAAGGCTTTATTGTTGAAAATGTAAAATCAGGAATTGGACTTACCAATATAAAGCGAAGGGCTAATCTTTTTAATGGAGTTGCAAATATAATTTCTAGCCCAGGGCAAGGTTGCAAATTATTTGTAACAATTCCTGCTTTGTTACTAACATAATTAAATATAAAACTTGTACTACATGTCTAAAAATATTGTACAAAATGAAGAAATGCTTTCAAAAGAAAATTCTCAATTAGAAAAAATTAAACTGCAGATAACTGAAGCTTCAGCTCAATTGTATGTATTGCAACAATCTATAAAGGCTGAAAAAAATAGACTTACTAAAAAAAATATTTTATTACTACAAAGCCCGTCAAACCAACTTGTAAACAATATTGCTAACCAGCAAGCTTTAATTAATGCTACTGATGATTTAATATGGTCAGTAGATAAAAAGTTTTTGTTAATAACTGCTAACAACGCTTTTTACGAAAAATTTAAAGCTGCAACAAATGAAGATATACAAATTGGAGATACAGTTTTACATGAAAAATTTGGGAATTCTATAATAAAAATTTGGAAAAATTATTATACTTCTTGTTTTGCCGGTAAGGAAATAATAACAAAAGTTGTTACATACAATAAACACTCCAATTCATTTATTCACAGCATCAATACAATTAAACCAATAAAAAATGTTAACAATAAAATTATTGCTCTAGCTTGTTATTCTAAAGATATAACTGCTATAAAACAAAATATAATTGAGGTACAAAATACAAGGGCAGAATTGGATATTATAATGGCACACTCCAAAGATATTATTTGTGCAATAAGTGAAGATGATGTAATCCTAAATATTAGCAATTCAGTTTACAATGTTTTAGGTTATTTGCCTGATGAATGCCTAGGCAAAAATATTATGAACTATGTTCATAAAGATGATGTTGAAAGAACAAAAAATAGTATTAATGAAGTAATGGATGGCATGAATCAGAAACAATTTTGCAATAAATATTTGCATAAAAATGGATCAACTGTTTTTTTAGAATGGAGCTCTTTTTGGATTGAAAAATCAAGAATAAGATATAGTATAGCAAGAAACGTAACAGAAAAAATGAACATAGAGTTTAAGCTAAAAAAAAGTGAACAACTTTTTAAACACTTGGCTCAAAATGGAAGTGATATCATTGTAGTAATAAATTCGGAAGGAAAGTTTTCATACGTTAGGCCAACTTCTTTTGAAAAACTTGGATATAAGAATGATGAATTGTTAAGTGGTAATGCTTATGAATTTATACATCCTGATGATTTGCCAAAACTTCAGCAAACTCTTGCAAATACAAAGTCGGGCAATAAAACTTCACTCCCTATTTTTAGAATAAAACATAAAACTGAAGGTTGGATATGGCTAGAAGCTCTTGCTACAAATTTATTACATGATGATACAATAAATGGAATAGTTATTAATGCTATAAATATTACGAATAAAAAAAATATTGAAGATGCTCTTACTGCATCAAATAAGAATTATAAAAATTTATTTGAGAATAACCCAGCAGCAATGTTTATTTGGGAAACAGAAACTAAGAAAATAATAAATTGTAATAAAGAAGCATTAAAAAAATATGAGTATAACAAAAAAGAATTTTTTAATTTGAATTTAGATGATATTCAAAGAAACCAAATTTTGCCGTATCATAAAATTCAAAAAAAAAATACCCAGCGGCTTAAAACATTACACAAAACAACTTGGGAGCATAAAAAGAAAAATGGCGAAATTATTTTTGTAGACATTACTAGCCATAGCATTGAGTTTAATAACAAAAAGTGCAATTTAACTATTGCTATAGATGTTACTGAAAAAATAAAAGCTGTACAGCAACTAAAATTGAATGAGGGGTTATTAAACGAAGCTCAGCGAATAGCTAAAATTGGTAGTTGGAGTTTTGATATTGACAATGATATTATTATACGTTCTAAACAATTTAATGAAATTTATGGAACTAAAAATGTAGATGGGGGTATTAGTTATGATACATATTTGCAATTAATAGATAAAGAATATAGAGATATTGTTACTGAAACAGGCAAAAAAGCTAGAAAAGACGGGGAGCCTTTTAATTTAGTTTATAGTATAATAACAAAAAAAGGAATAAAAAAAATTATAGAAGAGTTCGGAAATGCAGAGAAAAATAAAGAAGGTAAAATAATTCGTTTGTTTGGCACCTCTCAAGATATTACTGAGCGTAAACATGCAGAAACAAAGCTAACTGAAACAATTAAAAGGTATGAAATTGTTACAAAAGCTACTAATGATGCTATTTGGGATTGGGATTTGATAACAAATAAAATTTATTGGGGCAATAGTTATTACAAAACATTTGGCAAAATAAAAATTGATAAACAAAGCGACGTAGATAATTTTAAAAACAGGATGCACCCAGATGAAATTAAAACCATATTTACTAGTTTAGAAGATGCATATTTTGGCAAATTAAATAAGTGGGAAGCTAAACACAGATACTTAAAAGCAGATAAAACATATGCTTATGTTACCAATAAGGCTATAATATTAAAAGATGACAATGGTACAGCCACTAGAGTTATTGGTGCTATGAAAGATATTACAAATCAAATAATTGAAGAGCAACGCCTTAAGCTAATGAGCTCAGTTGTAACAAATACTAACGATGTTGTAATTATTTGCGAAGCAAAACAACTACATGGAAAAAGTGCAAAAATAATTTTTGTAAATGATGCTTTTACAAAACTTACTGGATATACTAGTGTTGAAATAATTGGTAAATCACCAGCTATTTTGCAAGGCCCAAAAACTGACAAAACTGAATTAAAAAGACTAAGCAATGCTATACAAAATTGGCAATATTGCGAAGCAACCTTAGTAAATTATAAAAAAAATGGAGAAGAGTTTTGGAACAATTTTTCTATAAGCCCAGTTGCAAATGATGAAGGTTGGTACACTCATTGGATAGCAGTTGAACGGGATGTAACAATTCAAAAAAATACGGAAATTCAAAAAATATTTTTTGAAAAATTAAATATTGTATTTAGTGAAAATATTGATTTACAAGCCACCCGAGACAGAATTTTAAAAGAAATTGTTCAGTTTGGTGATTTTAGTGTTGGCGAAATTTGGAGCTTTGGTGCTGATAAAAATAAAATAGCTAGGGTTTCAAGTTATGCAGCAAACACAAAAATGAAAAAAATATTTGAA
Organism: Ferruginibacter sp.; assembly: GCA_031360055.1. GTDB lineage: Bacteria > Bacteroidota > Bacteroidia > Chitinophagales > Chitinophagaceae > Ferruginibacter. The sequence continues at coordinate 2,769 of JANMAV010000117.1, read as the reverse complement.
ACTGTAGAACAACCCAATATAATAACAGGTGAGGGCTTAACAGGTAATGCTTGGAAAACAAAAACAATACAAACATGGTCAAGCAGTGAAACTAAATCTAATTTTATACGGTACAAATTAGCATTACAAGTTGGGCTAACCAACGCATTTGCTTTGCCATTAATAAGTGCCAATGAAGTTGTGGGAGTTTTATTTTTAGCAAATAATTTTAATGAAGACAGTATCGCAAAGTATAATAATTTTTATATAAAATTAAGTGAGCACTTAGGGCTTGAGTTAAAAAGAAAACAAGTAGAAACTGAGCTTTCTAAAATCTTTAATGTAGTGCCAGATATATTGGCGCTTGCTAACTTAAATGGATATTTTATTAAAATAAACCCTGCAGCTTGCATATTATTAGAATATACTGAACAAGAATTGTTATCAAAACCGTTTATAAATTTTGTACATCCTAATGATATAGATAAAACTAATACCGTTGTTTCAAATCTAGGAAAAGGCGAACCCGTACTTTATTTTGAAAATCGTTGCATAACAAAGTCAGGTAAAACAAAATATTTTGCATGGACGGCTACAGTTCCATCGTTAGACGATGAAGTAATTTATGCAGTTGCAAAAGATATTACCGAAAACAAAAACCTTGAGGCATTTTTACAAAAAACTACAACAGTTGCAAAAATTGGTGGTTGGGAATATGATTTGAATACCAATAAAATACATTGGACAAATATTACAAGAGAAATACATGAACTACCCCAAGATTATGAACCCATCTTAGATCAAGTTATAAACTTTTATAAAGAGGGTAAGTATAGAGATCTTTTAATTTCTTATATTAATCAAATATTAATAGATGGTAAACCTTATGATGATGAGTTTATATTAATTACCAAAACAGGAAGAGAAATATGGGTTCGTGCAAATGGAGATGCAGAATTTTTAAATGGCAAATGTATTAGACTTTATGGAAGTTTTCAAGATATTGACGAACGAAAAAAAGCTGAAATAGAACTCTTAGAATTAAATGAAAATTTACAAAAACAAGCAAAAGAGCTTGCCATATCCAATGAAGATTTAGAACAATTTGCATACGTTGCATCACATGATTTACAAGAGCCACTAAGAATGGTTACTAGTTTTTTAACTCAGTTAAATAAAAAATATGGACATGTTTTTAATGAGGAAGCAAATGAGTATATGCACTTTGCAGTAGACGGTGCAAAAAGAATGAAGCAATTAATTTTAGATTTGTTAGATTTTTCAAGAGCAGGTAAAGCAACAGAAAATGTAGAAACTATAAACTTAAATGAAATAATTAATGAAATAAAAATACTGTATAGAAAAGTAATACAGGAAAAAAATGCCTTAATACTAGTTACAAAATTGCCTAACATTAGTACACATAAGGCAGCCATATTTCAAATTTTACAAAATTTAATTAGCAATGCTTTAAAGTATAGCAATAAACAATCAACTCCAAAAATTAGTATTCAATGTAACCAAACAAATACTTATTGGCAATTTTCTGTACAAGATAATGGTATAGGTATTGATGCTAATTATTTTAATAAAATATTCATTATTTTTCAGCGTTTACATTCATCAGCAGAATTTGATGGTACTGGAGTTGGACTAGCAGTAACCAAAAAAATAATTGAAGCGTTAGGAGGTAAAATTTGGGTACAATCAACTGAAGGTAAAGGCAGCACTTTTTATTTTACAATTCCTAAAAATTAACTACAGGCAGTAGGTAAAATTACATGTATGGCGTTAGGTTTTATTGTAGCCTTTATGTTATTTAGTTTGCCAATATATTCTCCATCTATTTGAAAATGCACTTTTCTTTTAGTACTAATTTCTACTTGGGTACAAGAAACAATTTCAATTGCTTCAGCATTAAATAAACCAGGATTAAAAATCATTTTTAACAATGCCAGTAAGGATAATTTTTTTAAAATTATTACCTCAAACAAACCGTCATTTAATTTACCATTAGGGTTTATAACTGCGCCAGTACCATATTTAGTTGCATTTGCAAGTACTACCATAAAGGCAGTTCTTTTTATTTGTACAGTATCAGTTTGTACAGTTACTATCATTTTTTGCTTACGCAAAAGTGTTTTTAGTAATACCAAGGCATAGCCAAGCTTACCCCTCAGCTTACCTGCACTAAAATGTTTAATTAATTGAGCATTTAAACCAATATCACTAAGGTGTAAACAATATTCTTTATTGTTAATTTGTATAAGGTCGGTAAGTTTTGGTTGGCATTGTATCAATATTTGTAATGCTTCGCTAACATTTTCAGATATGTCAAGTTCTTTAGCCATGCCGTTTGCTGAGCCGTTTGGTAAAATACCTAAACTCATATTAGTACCCACTAAAATGTTTGCTAACATAGTTACAGTACCGTCTCCACCAACTGCCACAACAGTTTTTGGGTTTGTGGTATAAATATGGTCTTTAATTTGATTTAAAGTAAAACAATCAGGCAAAAAATAAATTTCAAACGTTTTATTTTGGGTATCCAAAAAATCGCTTATAGTTTTCTGCCAATCTATACCATTATTATTTCCTGACCCCTTATTTATAACAAATAAATATTGTATCATTATATAAGTTTAAAATTACTAACTAAACATTTAATGGCAACTAACATACCACAACGTTATTCAATTTTTAAAAAAATTAGGCTAAAAGTATTTAGTATAATTAAATTAAATAGCTCACATACCCTAAAATTATACAAAGGTTTTGGTAATGCTAACA
>JANMAV010000027.1:0-12290 GCA_031360055.1 Ferruginibacter sp. | reverse complement strand
GCACCGGAGGAATAAAATATGCGGAGAAAAAAATGTTTGAATATCGGGATGAAGCTATTGCAATAATAGATGGTTATCCAAGTTCGGATGTTGGAAATGCATTAAAGGACCTTGTACGATATACTACAGACAGAAAATATTAATATATTTTGGAAAAAAGATGGAACATACTTTCCTACAAAAATGATGAGGTTGATGCTGTATTTGATGCTCTAAAAGTCAGCAGGACAATTTGTAAAATACTCACTCAAAGAAATTTAAAAAATTTCGAAGCTGCTAAATATTTTTTCCTTCCGGATTTACAAAATTTGCACGATCCCTTCTTAATGAAAGACATGCAAAAAGCAGTTGTAAGAATAAAAACTGCCATCCAAGAAGATCAAAAAATTTTAGTTTTTGGAGATTATGATGTTGATGGTACAACGGCTGTTGCCAGTATTTACAGTTTTTTATGCAGTATTTTTAACCCATCGTATATTGAGTACTATATCCCTCATAGGTATAGAGAAGGCTACGGTGTTAGTAAAGCAGGCATTGACTATGCCGCAGAAAATAATTTTGGTTTAATTATTTGTTTAGACTGTGGCATAAAATCAGTTGAATTAATTGAGTATGCAAAAAACTTGAAAATTGATTTTATTGTTTGTGATCATCATTTGCCCGGCAATGAACTACCAAATGCAGTTGCCATTTTAAACCCAAAACAGCCAAATTGTACTTACCCCTTTAAAGAACTTTGTGGCTGTGCTGTAGGTTTTAAATTAATTACAGCACTTGCAGAATATTATAACCTACCAGTAGAAAACACTTATAAATATCTTGACTTAGTAGCTACTGCCATTGCAGCAGATATTGTACCTATTGTTGGAGAAAATAGAATACTTGCTTATGTAGGATTACAAAAAATAAATACAAACCCTTTACCTGGTTATAAGGCATTAATGGAACTAGCAGGCATTAAAAAACCAATGACAATAACTAACGTAGTTTTTGTTATTGCACCAAGAGTAAATGCAGCAGGAAGAATGGATGATGCAAAAAAAGCGGTTCAACTATTTATAGAAGAAGATATTGAAAAGGCTAAGTTTTTTGCCGATGCTTTACACACAGATAATAAAGAAAGAAAAGAGGCGGATAGTAGCATCACAGAAGATGCTTTGCAAATGATGACGGATAACAACATGTTGCAATTAAAAAAAACTTGTGTTGTATACAATGAAAATTGGCACAAAGGTGTTGTAGGTATAGTGGCCAGTAGGCTTATTGAACATTATCACAAACCAACTATTGTACTTACAAAAAGTGGAGACTTTATTGCCGGCAGTGCCCGTAGTGTACCAGGCTTTAATTTATACGAAGCCATATACCAATGCAGAGATTTATTGATGGCTTATGGTGGCCATTTTGCAGCAGCTGGAGTAACTTTGCTGCCTGAAAATTTAGAAAATTTTGTACAAAAATTCGAAACAGTAGTTGCTGCTTTAATACCGGATGAATTACTGATTCCTGAAATTAAAATTGATGTTGAAATTGACTTCAATGAAATTACAGAAAATTTTTACAATATTGTTTGCCGTATGGAACCATTTGGGCCAGAAAATATGAGACCAATATTTATTACAAGAAACTGTGTAGATGTTGGATATTCTAAAATATTGAAAGAGCTGCATGTTAAAGTTGTACTCAGGCAAAAAAATTATATAATAAATGGTATTGGTTTTAATATGGCTGATAAATTTAGTTTGCTCCAAAACTTTAGTCCAATAGATGTTGTATATAGTATTGATGAAAATGAATGGAACGGAAATAAAACCATACAGCTAAAAATAATTGATATAAGAAAACATATCAACTATTAATTTAAAAATATTTACATGCAAAATAATAATATCGAAAATATTTATGGCTTAATAGGGCATCCATTAGGGCATTCATTTTCGAAACAATTTTTTGAAAATAAATTTAAACATTTACAACTTCTACAACATGATTTTGTACTTTTTGATGTTGAAAATATTGAAGCCTACAATAATATTTTAGCTAAATACAAAAATTTAAAAGGCCTTGCTGTAACCATACCTTACAAAGAAAAAATACTACCTTATTTAATAGAAGTAACTAAAGATGCAAAAGAAATTGGAGCAGTAAATTGCATTAAAATAACAGCTCAAAAAACTGTGGGTTATAATACTGATGTGGTAGGTTTTAAAAAATCTTTATTACCCTTGTTACAAAAACATCATACCCATGCTATTATATTAGGCACAGGGGGAGCTGCAAAAGCAGTTGAATATGTTTTGAAACAATTGGGTATAATTTACTTGCTGGTGAGTAGAAATAAAAATAATGACCGATCTACTATTTTGTATAGTGAAATAAATGAAAAATTATTGCTAAAGTATACCATAATTATAAACTGCACACCAGTAGGTATGCATCCCTACATAGATACTTACCCTAACATTCCTTATCATTATCTTAACAGCAAACATTTATTATATGATTTGGTATACAAGCCAGAACTAACCATTTTTTTGCAAAAAGGAAAAGTACAAGGCTGCCAAATAAAGAACGGTTTGGAAATGCTCATTTTACAAGCTGAAGAAAATTGGAAAATTTGGAATAGCTAGTTAAAGGTTTAAGAGCTTACAATTTCTACATCATTTTCATGCACAAGGCTAATATTCTTAAATCGTAAAATAATATTTGCTGTTGTAACTACATCTTTTTGACAATATTTTACTATGCGTTGCATATTTTTAAAACGCTGTTCAGCATCAGTATTATGATACAATTCCCCTACCATGCTACCATCAATATCAATTTTTGATGAAGGAACTCCCATAGCTGCGGCCAATAAATTTAATGAGGTAAAGTTTTTGTAATCTCCGAAACGCCAATATTGAAAAGTATCTACAATATTTGTTTCCCATGGTTTCATGGCTTGAAAATTTAAATAGCTAGGTATACGAATATTATTTACCAACAACCTTCTGCAAATAAATGGAATATCAAACTCTTTTATATTGTGACCTGCAAAACACCATTTACTATTAAAAGTTTCAATTTTATTTACAGTATTTAAAAATTCGTTGAGCAGTTTCTTTTCGTCATCACCATAAAATGATTTAATCCTTATTTTAAGCTGCTGCTCTCTCACAAAATATCCTATACTAATACAAATTATTTTACTAAACTCAGCCATTACTCCTGCTCTTTGCAAATAAAACTCAGCAGCACTTGTATTTTCTGGCAAAATCCTACTTACTTTTTGTTCCCAAAGTTTTTTCCAATTATCATCTAATTTATTATAATCTGTTGCTGCAGATGCTGTTTCAATATCTATTACAATTAAATCTTCAATTTTTATTTGCTCCATTAATTCATTTTAATTACATAAATATAATTAATAATAGGTTTAGTTATAAGTATGAAACGTAAATTACTATTGGTTATATAAAGCAACAACATTTTAATAATTTGCTAAAAGTTACTACCCATTTATATTTTGCTTTTTAATAAACTTAAGATATAAACAATATCAATTTAAAATGTATGGCCCTAAAATTACCTCACTTTTACCATAGCCTTTACTTGCTGCACAGCCATATTTTGAAACCTAGCATAATATATACCCGATGGTAATGTATTACTATTAAACACAACCTTGTATGTACCAGGTATGATATATTCTTTATCTACAATAATTGCTAATACCCTACCCATTGTATCTATAATTTGTACAAGTGTGTGGCCACCATTTGTAGTAAAACTTATAGTAGTACTATTTGTAAAGGGGTTGGGGTAATTTGTTAATAAAATGGTTCCACTATTATTTGGTGGTATAGGGTAGCAGCTTGCTCCATTTACTACAGGTAATTGCTGAAAGTTTTTCAACATTATTTGTTGTAAATCAGCCTCTTTTACACATAGCCAATTATTCAATAATGAAGCATAAATACTTCTAAAATCATATTGAAAAGGCAGGTTATCGTTTACTGATACTGTGGTTGCAATATTTGGAGTATCGCCAAGTACGCCAGGCAAAATATTTTTACCAAACAAAAACATTGGTGCTGCAGCTCCATGGTCGGTACCGCCGCTAGCATTGCTTTTTATTCGCCTTCCAAATTCTGAAAACGTCATTCCAATAACCCTATCTTCAATGTTTAAAAACTTTAAATCATCTTGAAAAGCCTTAATAGCATCGCTTACATTTTTTAGCAAATTAGCATGTGTACCTGTACTAGTATCGGTAGCATTTACCTGTGTGGCATGGGTGTCAAAACTGCCATAGCTTACCATATACACTCTTGTTTTTAGCCCTCCTTTGATTAGCCTGGAAACTATTTTTAATTGATCAGCAAGGCTATTGTTGCTAGGGTATACATTTTGTTGTGTAACAGCATCGGCCGCAGCTTTTACCACAGTGGCATATTGTTGCGTTTGTTGGCTTACTGTACGTATAAATGTTAGTTCTTTACCTGCTTTTGTATTGGGTGCTGGATCTTGAACCCCATTTACTAAATTATAAAAACTTGTTGGGTTGCTTATACTCATGCCCATGCTTACACCAGGACCTTGCAATGTTAGTGATGTTACTGAACCTATTTGAATACTCAACGGATCCTTCATGCTTGCATTTGGGTAACCGTTTGGAAAATTGGGATATTCGTAATTTAAATACCTGCCTGCCCAACCGCTTGTAACTATTTGATCGCTATCCGATGCACTCATCCAAATATCAGTTGCTCTAAAGTGAGAAAAACTTGGTGTAGGATAACCAACACTGTTTATTATTTTTAATTTGCCATCGTTAAATAGGCTTTGAAGCCCCGTCATTGCTGGGTTTAAACCTACTTTTTGTGTTCCAGTTAGGGGTAATACTTTGCTTTCTGCTATAGCAATATTGGCTCGTGCATTTGAATAATTGCTGTAAAACTCCAAAGGTATTATTGTATTTATTCCATCGTTACCACCATTTAATTGTACAAGTACCAATACATGATCAGTATTGGTACTTGGCATTAAAAGTTGTGCCAATAATGGCGATGTAGCACCAAAAGCTTTTATGGTAAACCCATTTATAATAGAGGGTAACATAATGCCTACTGGTACGGTATTTTTTATGAAGTCTCTACGTTTCATTTGGTATTATTTTAATGGGTAATAAACTTGTTGTAAGCTTTTATATATTTTCTTAAAATTTGCAACTACAATATTTGCTTTCAATTTATTATAAATTATTGCCTAGCATAAATATTTTTTACTACGCTAATTGATACTCTGCCAACTGCATACAGTATTTAATTAAATCTCTAAGTCGTGTTTTTACAATGATTGTATTTGCTGTGTTTGTTGGGGTTGATATAAATAAATCCCATGCATTGGTCCAATAATAATCTGAAGTTTGACCACCTAATAATATATCTTTCTTTATTTGGGCTTTTGAATTGGCTGATAAATCTATTCTAAAAAGATATTTTAAAATATCTGCAATTAAAATATTTGGATCTCCTGGGTTTGATAATGTTTGTGCATAAGCAACAGCATCTACAATAATTTTTTTACCGTTAAAAGTATAACCGTTAACACATAACAAATCTGTAAATTGAATACGTTTAGGAAAAGTATCGCTGTTTATCCAAATTTCGTAAAACTGCGGTGCTTGGTAATATGCTTTCCATCCGCTAACATCGGGAGGGTCGCCAATACTTTGCTGCATATTTGTTGTGTTACTTACTAAAAAATTATATAAACCATAGTTGCTAATATAGTCGGTGCTTGGTTGAAACTGTACATTGAGTTCTCTGCACATGCCAACCACTAAATCAACAGGGCTTTTAATTTGGCATCCCATATTTGCTACATCAAAAAAGTGTTCGCTGCTAAGCAATGTATTTAATACCGGTTTTAATTCATAATTATTGGTTTTAAAAACGGCTGCTAATGGTGTTATAATATTGGCTTCAGTAGCTGTATCTATTTCATAATATACAAACCAACGGTAAAGGCAACGGCAAATATATTTTGAAGGCTCATCAGCAGTAAAAATCATATTTATTAAATCTGTAAGCTCCAAATTACCAGCAGTAGGGCCTGTACGCCCTGTTATTATTGTATTGTTGTAAAATGCTGAAAATGTTTTATTTGAACTATCGTGGCGGCTGCTTGTAAAGTACGAAGTAAAAGTATTATTATCGTTTCGCCAGCCTGTAAGTACTTTAGCAGCAAGCTTTACATCGTTTTCAGTGTATAACGAGTTAGGCCCTTTACCACAGCAAAAAAGCTCCTGAAGTTCTCTACCAAAATTTTCGTCGGGAGCGGTTACTGTATTTGATTGGCCATTTAAATAGACCAACATATTTGGCTCAGTAGCAATTAATTTTGTAAGTGCTTTAAAATTACCAACAGCATTATTGCGTAACAACGCAAAATATTTATAAACAAAATTGGTGTTGCTTACATCATTAGTTTCAGTTGCAAAATGATTGTGTAGAAAGAGAGTCATTTTTTCTCTAATACTTCTATCTTGGTTTACCATTTCTCCCATCCACCATTTTTTAAATGATGCTCTTCTACGACTTTGTATAGTGCCATCAGTATTAGCATCATTTACCCAAGTTTGGCCTGCAAGCACTGTAGTATCTGGCTGTGTAAGTGCCCCTGTGGTATCGTACTCTTTTACTGGAGGTTGAGGCTGTGGCGCTGTTGGGTTTAATAATTCAGTTATGGTTTGAGTAAGTGTTTTTGTTTTAAAATAATCTACATCTGCCTTTTTTGCACCAAACATTGTACGTTTTAGTAAGTGCAAAATTTCTGTTTCTGTAAATGCACCTGTGTAAGGGTTTAAACCACTAAGCACTCTATATGGGCTTTGTTGTGGGTTTTGTAATGTGGCATTTGTTGGTGTTTGCATATAGCATGCTTATTTTGGTAATTATTATATAGACTATTAATATGTTAAAAAGTTTAACGGTAAATTTTTTGTCACTAATAGAAAGGGCTAAATTTTTGAAATTGTATACTAATTGATGATATTACAATCAACAATAACAACCATATTTTCAATATTAAATATAAACTTAATTTTTGAAATAGTACAATACAGATATTAAAATATACAATTATCTAAAAGTTTAATAAACAAAAAAGCTCTTAAACAAACACTCTGTATTTAAACAGCCTGTTAGCTTAAGAGCCTAATAATTATTAATTTTTTAGTTTATAAAGCAATACCAACACCAACTTGTATGGCTTGGTTTTTCCATTTCTCTCTATCATCTATTGCATTAATATTACTTAAACCTACTTTATACCTTGCACTAATGTTTACAAAAGGCAATTGTATCCAAATACCTGATATGGCACTAAACTCTCCATTTTTATATAAGTTACCGTTATTCTTTACACTATCAATTGTTTGCTTTAGCAATGCACCATAGGATGGACCTATTTGAAATTTAACTTTATTTGTAGGCCCTAAATTAATATTTAATAATAGAGGTATTTCTAAATAATCTAATTTTGCCTTGTGTTGATCGCCACCTAAAAACAAATCATCATAAATTGTGTTTGCATCATTTGTAAACTCTTGTTGAGTTTGTACAAAACTTATTTCGGGTTGTAAACCTATTTTTCTTGTAAGTTTAATTTGGCCAAAAACACCAGCTTGAAAATTGTATTTGAAGCCATCCTTGTAAGATTGACCAGAAATTTTATTTGCATTTACACCAGCTTTAATTCCAAACCTAAACAATGGTTGTTTAGTAACTTCAAACACTTTTTGTGCAGAAGCAATTGATGTAACACTTAAAAAGAGTATTAATAATTTGTATTTCATAGTATTTGATTTTAAAAAACAAGTATAAGCGAATATTGTACCATAAAAAAAACCCGTTCACTTTTTTGTAAAACGGGTTTTTTGAAATCATATTTCATTTTGCTTCTCTAATAATATTGATGGATCTTTATCTTTAAAATCGAAATTAATTTTTTCTTTTTCAGTATTTAAATTAGCTATCAATACATCACCAGCTTTAATATTAGCATTTAAAATCTCTTCTGCTAATGGGTCCTCCAAATACTTTTGAATAGCCCTATGTAGCGGCCTTGCACCAAATTGGCTATCGTAACCTTTGTCAGCTAAAAAAGTTTTAGCTTCTGCAGATAATTCTAAAGAAAAACCTAAACTGTTTAACCTTTTCATTACGCCCTTCATTAAAATATCAATAATGTTAAAAATATCTTCTTTGTTAAGAGAATTAAATATTACCACATCATCAATTCTATTTAAAAACTCTGGGCTAAATGTACGTTTCAGCGCTTTTTCAATAACTGCTTTATTGTTTTCATCACTATTTTCTACTCTGGTAGCGGTGGCAAATCCTACACCTTCGCCAAAATCTTTTAACTGCCTTGCACCAATATTTGATGTCATAATGATCATGGTATTTTTAAAATCTATCTTACGTCCTAATCCATCAGTAAGCATACCATCATCCAATACTTGCAGTAAAATGTTATAAATATCAGGATGAGCTTTTTCAATCTCATCTAACAAAATAACACTGTAAGGCTTACGGCGTACACGTTCTGTAAGCTGGCCACCTTCTTCATAACCTACATAGCCTGGAGGTGCTCCAATTAAACGACTTACTGTAAATTTTTCCATATACTCACTCATATCTATCCTAATGAGGGCATCTTCACTATCAAACATTTGTTTGGCTAGGGTACGGGCAAGTTCAGTTTTACCAACACCTGTTGGGCCTAAAAATATAAATGTGCCAATAGGTTTTTTAGGATCTTTTAGCCCAACTCTATTGCGTTGTATTGACTTTACCACTTTTGAAATTGCATCTTGCTGACCTACTACTGCACCTTTCAAATCATCACCCATTTTTCGTAACTTATCAGTTTCTGCCTGCACCATTCGTTTTACAGGTATGCCAGTCATCATGTGTATTACTTCAGCAATATCTTCTTCTTCTATTGGAAAACGCTTATTCTTGCTTTCTTCTTCCCAACTTATTTTTGCTTTCTCTAAATCATCTTGCAAGTTTTTCTCCGTATCTCTTAAGGAAGCTGCTTCTTCAAATTTCTGACTTTTTACAACTTTGTTTTTTTCAAGTTTTATGTCTTCAATTTTCTTTTCTAACTCAATAATATTTTCTGGCACATTAATGTTTTTTATGTGCTTACGAGCTCCTACTTCATCTAAAACGTCAATTGCTTTATCTGGTAAAAGCCTATCAGTCATATATCTATCACTCAATTTTACACAAGCTTCAATGGCTTCTTGGCTATATGTTACATTATGATAGTCTTCATACTTACTTTTTATATTTGTAAGTATTTCAATAGCTTCATCAACAGATGGTTGCTCAACCAAAACTTTTTGAAAACGACGATCTAATGCACCATCTTTTTCAATATGTTGGCGATATTCATCTAATGTAGTTGCTCCAATACACTGTAATTCACCACGGGCTAATGCAGGTTTAAAAATATTGCCGGCATCTAAACTACCACTTGCACCGCCAGCTCCAACAATAGTGTGTATTTCATCTATAAATAAAATTACATCTCTATTTTTTTCTAGTTCAGTCATTATAGCCTTCATACGCTCTTCAAACTGACCACGGTATTTTGTACCTGCTACTAAGGCCGCTAAATCTAAACTAACTACTCTTTTATCAAAAAGTACACGGCTAACTTTACGCTGTACAATTCTCAATGCTAAACCTTCTACAATAGCGGTTTTACCTACACCAGGTTCACCAATTAAAATAGGGTTATTCTTTTTTCTTCTTGATAATATTTGACAAACTCTTTCTATTTCATTTTCTCTTCCTACAATAGGGTCTAGCGTACTACCCTCTGCAAGCCTAGTTATATCTCTACCAAAATTATCTAATACGGGAGTTTTAGATTTTGGTAAATTTTGAGCACCTGGTTTAGATGGTTGCTTTGCTGCTCCATATTTTTTATTTTCATCATCAAACTCATCTTCATCATTAAATTCTGCTCTTGGCAAATCGGTAGATACGAAGCCTAATTCAGTTTTAAATAAATCATAATCAACATCAAATTGCCTTAAAATTTCTGTTGCAATATTTTCTTTATTTTTTAAAATAGATAACATCAAATGCTCACTTTCAACATTAGCACTTTTTACTGATTTTGCTTCCAATACAGTTATTCTAATTACCTTTTCTGCTTGTTTAGTTAGTGGTAAGGAGTTAATATTTGCAATATTTTTACCTGTTTTATCTTTTACTGCAAGTTCTATTTCTTTACGCAGATTGTATATATCTACTCGTAAAGATTTCAATATTTTCATAGCGGTATTTTCTCCATCTCTAATTACCCCTAAAACCAAATGCTCTGTGCCAATAAAATCGTTACCTAGCCTTAAAGCCTCTTCCCTGCTATACGATATTATTTCTTTTACCTGAGTTGAAAAATTATTTTCCATGCTGTTTATTTTACTGATACAATGTTAACGAAAAATGGAGCTTAAAATTGATAAAGAAATCAAAAATGTTGATATGTGTAAAAGATAATTTAATAGTATGTACGAAAATGTACAAAACACATATTTTAAAATGAGATAAATCAATATCTTAGATTTTTAAATACCACATAAAATGAATGTCAAAACAGATACCAAAGAAAAATTTACTGTTATTACGCCTTTAGAAGAACATATTACTGCTAATATGACAGCAGAAATACTAAATTTTGCCGAATATGCACAAAAAGATATTCCACATATAGTAATTAACATGGAGAAAGTGCAACAAATAGAAGATAATGCTGCAAAATCATTTGCCATAATGCAACAGGGTTTTTATGAATTACAAATGAGTTGTGTTATTTGCTGCATACAACCTTCAGTTTTAAGTATTTTTGAACAAGAAGATTTGATTGATACAATGAACATTACCCCAACTGAAAGCGAAGCTTGGGATATTGTACAAATGGAAGAGATAGAAAGAGAGCTACTAAATGATTTTGAAAATTGAGGATGTTGTATTGATAAATGTAAAGCAATAACAATGCTCAAAGAAATTTTGAAGAATCTTTAATACAATTAAATTTAGCTGCTTTTAATTTTAAAAAAATTAAGGTTCTGTTTTTTATTAAAGTAAATTTATTGGGTATATAAAATTAAATTACTTGTAATATTATTTTATTATGTATGTGATTGCACCATTAAATGCAGCTATTTGAATGAAAAAGTAGTCTTACACTAAAACCCAAAAAACTTAAGCATTGCTTGCACTAACTATACTTGGTAATAACTCAGCAATACCAGCATTTGGCCGTAACCCCACTGCTCAAGTATTACAAAATTATGATGAAAATTATTTGATTGATTGTGGCGAAGGCACTCAAACTCTACTAAATAATTATAAAATAAAACGTAGTAAAATAAATAATATTTTTATATCTCATCTTCATGGAGATCATTATTTTGGTTTAATAGGGTTGCTTACTAGTATGGGTTTGCTTGGCCGTACAGCAAATTTAAATTTATATGCACCTGCACCTTTACAACAAATAATACAACTACAACTAGCTGCTGCAAATACAAGCCTACCCTACATTTTACAGTTTTTTGCTTTAACTGAAGAAGGTGAAATTATGAACGACAAAAAGCTTACTGTACATGCCTTTAAAGTGAACCATAGAATTGAATGTTATGGTTTTTTATTTACAGAAAAAAAGAATCCTAGAACTCTTTTATTAGCACAAGCAAAAGCTTACGAAATACCTGAAGCATATTACAATGAGTTACAAAAAGGAAAAGATTATATTACAAAAAAAGGTACCATTATACCAAATGATGCAGTAACTGAACCTGCAATTGCAGCTAAAACTTATGCCTATTGTGCTGATACTTTGTACGATGAAAGTATAGCCAACAAAGTTAAAAATGTAGATGTTTTGTACCATGAAACTACATACTTAAAAGACTTAGAGGAACGTGCTGCCGATAGATACCATAGTACTACCGTACAAGCAGCCAAAATAGCAATATTAGCAGGAGCTAAAAAATTATTAATTGGGCATTTTTCATCAAAATATGAATTGCTTGATGAATTTTTAGTTGAAGCAAGAGATGTTTTTGAAAATACTGAACTGGCCTTGCAGGGTGTTTGTTTTAAAATATAATTTTATACACTTAAGAATACAACTGTAAACTGAAAAAACCTCAACATTGCTGTTGAGGTTTTTTGTTGGGTTACCAGGTTTCGAACCTAGACAAACAGAATCAAAAT
>JANMAV010000106.1:0-4547 GCA_031360055.1 Ferruginibacter sp. | reverse complement strand
TTTTTTTTATTTTTTGTAATACAACTACGTGTTAATGCTCAAACACTAGTGGGTGATTTATTAGAAATAACTTGGGATGGTTTTACTGATCATCCTTTTTTATTTAACTCCAAAAGTAGACAGGATACCACCAAATGGATTATTGAAAATAAATCCAAACATTTTTTATTGGGTAATTCAACTTACATAGGAGTAGCTTCTACATTTTCAAACACAAATGAATTGGAGCTAAGCATTGGCAGAACGAAATGTATAGCTACCAATTATGGAAGAGGAATGGGATATACCAATCTAGGAACTTGGGGCTTATCTTATTTTAGTAAAGGAAATTACACATTTAAAAATACAGGTGCAAAGTTTTTTGTAGAGTACAATCATAGACAAAATTGGATTTTAGGGAGTTTTGTTCTTCGTGCAGATTATTCCTACAATTTTATTGATAATCATCAATTCATAAAACCATCTATAGGAATTTCAATATTGTATGTAGATGTTCTATACAATTATTCATTTCCTGTTAACTATAAAACGCAGGAAAATTATTATAAAGGCGGTGTTACAATTAGATTAAAATATTTACTTGGTAAAAGAAAATGTGAGATAAATAAGCCAAAAAAATGTGGCTGCTAAATAAATAATTATGTTGCATCGTTTAGTAACAACTGCAAACTTTATACACAAACAAATATCTAATTAAAAAATAAAAACTCTAAAAAACTAATTAAGTTCAACTGCAAGTTTTTTATCGTTGGCCAATTGATTTTTCAAGGCATCTAAACCAGTAAATTTTACTTCTGAACGTAAATATTTTTTTAGCGTTACTTGCAAAGTTTGTCCGTAAATATCTTCATCAAAATTAAAAATATTCACTTCTATAGTTAGGGTTTTACCATTTACTGTTGGCCGGTACCCAATATTCATCATTCCCTTTAAAGGTCTTTTTTCTAATACAATATCCACTGCATATACCCCAACTGCTGGTATTAATTTATGCTCATCTTGTATTTGTAAATTTGCAGTAGGGTAACCAATTGTACGGCCTAGTTGGTTGCCTAATACCACCAAACCACTAAAAAAATAATTATACCCTAAAAAACTTGCTGCCGTATCAATATCACCTTGCTGTAAAGCAGCTCTTATTTTAGTGGAGCTAATGGTTACATTTTTTAAAATATGCTCAGGTATTTCTTTAACGCTATAATTTAATTGTGCACTTAGTTGCTCCAATAATTCAAAATTACCTGCTCTGTTTTTTCCAAATTTATGATCGTACCCAACTACAATAACTGCAGGTTTGCATTTGGCAACTAAAAATTCAGTTATATATTCAGTTGCAGTTTGTTCAGAAAATTGTTGGCTAAAGGGAACTACAATGATATGTTCTATACCCTTTTGTTGCAATAATCTATATTTTTCAGCTGGAGTATTTAAAGTGAAAATTGGCTTCTGCTCTAACCCAACTACATGTTTTGGATGTGGGTAAAAACTAATGATTATAGGAATGCCACCAATTTTTCTTGCTTCAGCTATAAGTTGCTCAATAATTAAAACATGCCCTACATGCACACCATCAAAACTGCCTGTAGTAATTACAGCATTGGTAAAATTTGGTAAATTGTCTATATCAGTATATACATTCATTATTTAAAAGTATTAAGCATAAAATTATTTATACTTTACATGCTACTATCTTTTACAAAAAGCCACTAAAAATTGAGTTTCTAAAAAAAATACATTCATTTTTATGAAAAATTTTATTTAAAATTATTTTATAAAAACTACAAAACTGTACAGAAAATACAGGAGAAAGTGTGCAGTTTTATCTCGGGTGCAAAAGTAGTTGAGAAAATGATATGGCAATTACAACACTAACATTTATTTTGCACTATATTCTGTTGTAATAAAATTAATTACCAATCATGTCATTATACGCTAAAAGAGGAGTATCTGCACAAAAAGAAGAAGTGCATGCAGCTGTACAACAATTAAACCAAGGCTTATACCCCAATGCATTTTGTAAAATTTATGAAGATTATTTAGCAGGTGATGATAACTATGTTAACGTAATGCATGCAGATGGTGCAGGTACTAAAAGTATTTTGGCTTATTTATACTGGAAACAAACTGGAGATATTAGCGTTTGGAAAGGTATTGCTCAAGATGCAATAGTAATGAATTTAGACGACCTACTTTGTGTAGGTATACATGATAACATTGTTTTTAATAGCACTATTGATAGAAACAAAAACCTAATACCAGGCACTGTGTTAGAACAATTAATACATGGCACACAACAAGTATTTGATATGCTGGGCCAGCATAATGTACACATACATTATTTGGGGGGAGAAACTGCTGATGTAGGAGATGTGGTAAGAACAGTAGCTGTAAATGGAACAATGACAAGCCGTTGGCCAAAAAATAAACTCATAACAAATGATAAAATTGCAGAGGGTGATGTAATTGTTGGTGTAGCATCTTACGGGCAAGCATCTTACGAAACAGCCTACAACAGCGGCTTAGGCAGCAATGGCTTAACTAGTGCTAGGCATGATGTGTTATCTAACCACTATGCTCATCAATTTAAAGAAAGCTTTGATAACAATTTACCAACCGATGTAGTGTATATTGGTAGCCATGATTTGCAGGATATTGTTACTACAAACACAGGTTTGGAAACCAGCATAGGTAAATTATTACTTAGCCCAACCAGAACCTATGCACCTGTTTTAAAACAAATATTAACTCAGCATTTTGACGATATACATGGGCTAATACATTGTAGTGGTGGTGGACAAACAAAATGTTTAAAATATTTACCAAAGCCTTTTAAGATAGTAAAAGATAATTTATTTGATGCCCCAGAAATTTTTAATATTATTGAAAAAAATAGTGGTAGTAGCTTAAAAGAAATGTATGAGGTTTTTAACATGGGGTGCCGTTTAGAAATTTATTGTAAGCCTGAAACAGCAAATACAATGATAGCTGCTGCACAATCATTTGGTATAGATGCTCAAATAATTGGTAGGGTAGAAGCTAGTACAAAAAAGCAGCTAGAAATTACAGTACGTGGAGAAACGCTAACCTATTAAACTACCGTTAAAAAAGTATAAAAGGTAGAGTCACTTTAAAACTTTGCCATAATTTAGTACCCTAATTATAAATTACAGTATGAACAAATTTTCAATTTTTACCCTTGCTACTACCTTTTTAGCAACTACTTCGTTTGCACAAAAAAGTAGTATAGAACCGCCTAAAAACTGGCATTTACAAGATCCTACAACATCGGGCTATAACGGTATTAGCTTGCAAAAAGCTTATGATTTGATTGCACAAAAAAAATTAAAAAGTAACCGAGTTATTGTAGCCGTTATTGATAGCGGTATAGATACCCTACACGAAGATTTAAAACCAATTTTATGGACCAACCCAAAGGAAATACCTGGCAATGGTATTGATGATGATAAAAATGGCTACATAGATGATGTACACGGATGGAATTTTTTAGGTGGTAAAGATGGTAGAAATGTAAAAGAGGATAGCTATGAAAGTGCTAGGGTGTACCACGGTTTAAAATCTAAATGGGAAGGAAAAACTATGGCAGATGCCATAACTGAAGCTGATAAGCAAGAATTTACAGATTACGAAAGAGCAAAATCATTAGTAGCAGGAGATGTAAACCCTCAACAAACTGCATTCATTGCCAACATGGTAAAAAACTTTGTAACAGGAGATTCAATTATTAGAAAAGCAATAAACAAAGAAGAATATACTGTAAAGGAATTAGAAACTTACACAGCAACTGATAAAGATGCAAAAGCTGCAAAAGGTTTATTAGTAAATATTTCTAAAGCTAACAATACAACTGATATTACAAACCAACAAATAATTGATGAGTTTAGTGGAGAGTTACGGAAGGCAGAAACTGCTGTAAAAGCCCCACCAGAATATAGAAAAGATATTGTAAAAGATGATGAAACTAACCCTAACGATAAGTTTTATGGTAATAATGATATTATGGCTAATACGCCTTTTCATGGTACCCATTGCTCAGGAATAATTGCTGCCGTAAGAAACAATAAAATTGGAATGGATGGTGTAGCCAGCAACGTACGTATAATGATGATACGTGCAGTACCTGATGGTGATGAGCATGATAAAGATATTGCTAATGCAATCAGATATGCTGTAGATAATGGTGCTAAAGTAATAAGTATGAGTTTTGGTAAAAACTTTTCTCCTCAAAAGCAATGGGTAGATGATGCTTTTAGATACGCAGCATCTAAAAATGTTTTATTAGTACATGCAGCAGGTAACGATGCAAAAAATGTAGATACCACTTTTAATTTTCCTAATCCAATTTTTATTGATGGAAAAGGTAAGGCTACAAATGTTATTACTGTTGGAGCCTCTGGCGATAAAAAGAATGGAGGATTAACAGCATCATTTAGTAACTATGGTAAAAAAGAAGTAGATCTTTTTTCTCCGGGAGTAAAAATTTACTCTACTTTGCCAGGCAGCACATACGGAAAACTGTCAGGAACGAG
>JANMAV010000257.1:0-5446 GCA_031360055.1 Ferruginibacter sp. | reverse complement strand
TACCTGCCAAACCTGTTATAATACACACCTACGGGTTCAAGTCTGCTTGAGCCAGGGTTATAAGTTTTGTCATTATTTTTATCTAGCAAGGCAGTTGTAATTACTGCATCAAAACCACTAGTTTTTAATTTATCAACTATTTGATTTTCTTCTATTTTATCAAAAGCTTTGGGCCCATACTCATCCATTGCAGTTATGGCATTGTAACCTAATTCTTTTAACCTTTCTGCAAGCTGAGTTTCAGTTTCTTGCCTCAAACCTCTCTCTTTTGCCTGAAATATTCCTAATACAAGTATTTTATTATAATTTTTTGTAACTGCCTTTTCGTCTTTGTAAGATGATATTACTTGTGTACTATTGCATGATGCAAAAATTATAATAACAATTATTGGTAAAATCCATTTTAACTTTTTCATTTTATATCCTTTTATAGTATAATAATCAAAGCATGTTCCAAGATTTTATAAATTATGTTAAGAATAATTGTATAGTAATTTTTGGGCAAGTTTTATATATTTGCTAACAATTTTAGGAAAAGATGATAATGGATAATTTTTTAATGAGCGATGGATAATTTTTTTAATGAATAATTTAATAATGAATAATTAATAATGTTTTAAAATGGTTGTTAATGCTTTTATCAAAAACTGTATTATTGTCTAGTTTCTAAAAATCTAGCATCTAAATACTAAATACTAAATACTAACATCTCAATACTAAATACTAACATCTCAAAACTAAATACTAACATCTCAATACTAAATACTAATATCTCAATACTAAAATCTCAATACTCAATACTCTAAATGGATAGAATAGAAGTAAAATACGACGAAGAAAATATACGTTCCTTAGATTGGAAAGAACACATACGCTTACGTCCAGGTATGTATATAGGAAAGTTAGGAGATGGTAGTAGCCCAGATGATGGTGTGTATGTACTGTTAAAAGAAGTGATTGATAACTGCATTGATGAACATGCCATGGGTTATGGTAAACATGTAGATGTTACAATAGCCGATAAAACACTTACCGTAAGAGATTATGGCCGTGGTATACCACTAGGAAAAGTGGTAGATGTGGTAAGTAAAATGAACACTGGGGCTAAATATGATAGTAAAGCTTTTCAAAAAAGTGTTGGGCTTAATGGAGTAGGTACAAAAGCTGTAAATGCATTAAGTAACTATTTTAAAGTAACAGCATTTAGAGATGGAAAAGAAAAAACTGCAGAGTTTGAAAGGGGTGTATTAATTAAAGAACATAAGGAAACAAATAGTAAAGAAGAAAACGGAACTTTTGTAGAATTTAAACCTGATGAGAGTATTTTTAAAAACTTTCATTTTGTGCAAGAATATTTAGATAATCAGTTTTGGAATTATTGTTTTTTAAATGCCGGGTTGGTTATGAACCTTAATGGCAAACGGTATGTTAGCAAAAATGGTTTGCTCGATTTGCTACAACGCAAAACCAATGCAGATGAAATTAGATACCCCATTATACACCTAAAAGGAGAAGATATTGAAGTAGCCATAACCCACGAAAATGGCTATGGAGAAGAGTATTATAGCTTTGTAAACGGACAGTTTACTACACAAGGAGGTACTCACTTAGCCGCTTTTAGAGAAGGCTATGTAAAAACAATAAGAGAGTTTTTTAAGAAGGATTTTGATGCTGCAGATATAAGAGGTAGTATTTGTGCTGCTGTAAGTGTAAGGGTACAAGAACCCGTTTTTGAAAGCCAAACAAAAACAAAATTAGGTAGCCAAACCGTGTTTGAAAATGGCCCAAGTATGAAAAACTTTATTTATGATTTTTTGCATAAAGAATTGGATAATTTTTTACATAAAAACACTGCTGTTGCTGAAGCACTCAAAAAACGGATAGATCAAAATGAAAGAGAGCGTAAAGAATTGGCAGGCATAAAAAAACTAGCAAACGAAAGAGCAAAAAAAGCCAACTTACACAACAAAAAATTACGAGATTGTAAGTTTCATTACAATGATGATGCTACTGGAAAGGATAAAGAAGATGTGCTTGAAAAGCAGAAAGAAAGTACTATTTTTATTACAGAAGGTGATAGTGCTAGTGGCTCAATTACCAAGAGCAGAAATGTAAATACACAAGCAGTTTTTAGCCTCAGGGGTAAACCATTAAACTGCTTTGGCCTCACAAAAAAAATTGTATACGAAAATGAAGAATTTAATTTATTACAACATGCTTTAAATATTGAAGAAGGATATGAAGGCCTACGATACAACAATATTGTAGTAGCTACTGATGCTGATGTGGATGGTATGCACATTAGGCTTTTATTAATGACATTCTTTTTGCAGTTTTTTCCTGATTTGGTTAAAAATGGCCATGTGTACATTTTGGAAACGCCTTTATTTAGGGTGAGAGATAAAAAAGAAACCATTTATTGCTATGATGAAACTGAAAAGCAGGCTGCCATAAAAAAATTAACTGCAAACCCAGAAATTACAAGGTTTAAAGGTTTGGGAGAGATAAGCCCTGAAGAGTTTGCAAGGTTTATTGGAGCAAATATGAAACTGCAACCACTCATACCTGAGCAGGGAGAACACATGCAAGAGCTGCTTGAATATTACATGGGTAAAAACACTCCAAGCCGGCAAGATTTTATTATTGATAATTTGAAGTATGAAGTAGATGAAGCTGTGGAGTTGGTGGGCAGTTGACAGTTGGCAAAGGGCAGTGGGCAAAAGGCTGTTTGCAAATGAAGGAAATACTCAATATTCAATGTTCAAATGTTTAAATGCAAGGTTTATTATTGTTTTAAGGGTATGTAATTTTGAAAAACAATCTGTGAAAATTATCTAAATCCGTGAGGAAATGAATCAAAAATATCAGTCACCCAGCGGCAAAAAAATCAGTGAAAATCTTTATTAATCACTGAGCAAAAAAATCAAAAAAAATTGCAATGAGCGGCAAAATTAAAAATAATTAAAATCTTAACCATCATATAAATCAGCGTTCCACAAAAAAATGTTTGAATTTCATAAAGACCGTAAACGATATTTTGATATACAGGTATTAAATGCTCACAAATATGTGCTGCCTTTCATTGAACAACAATTTGCCATACAAAATGGCTGTAGGGTGTTAGAAATTGGCTGTGGAGAAGGGGGTGTATTAAAAGCATTTATAGATAAAGGTTGTATTGGTGTAGGAGTAGAAATGGCTGAAGAAAGATTAGAAAACGCAAGGCTTTGGATGGCAGAAGAATTAAGCTTAAAAAAGCTTACTTTTTTTTCGAAAAATATTTATGATACCACTGCCATAGAGCTTGGTGGTGCATTTGATATAATAGTATTGAAAGATGTAATAGAGCATATACATGACCAAACAAAAATTATGGCTTATATGCAATCCTTACTTACAAACAATGGGGTAATATTTTTTGGTTTTCCTCCTTGGCAAATGCCTTACGGTGGTCACCAACAAATATGTAAAGGAAAATTTTTATCAAAATTACCATACTACCATTTACTACCAATGCCTTTATATAAATGGATTTTAAAAGTAAACGGTGAAGGATATAACGACCTTGCAGAAATTAAAGAAACTGGCATATCTATAGAAAGATTTCATAAAATTGTACAACAAACAAATTATAAAATTGTTTCAGAAACTCATTTTTTAATAAATCCTATTTACGAATATAAATTTGGATTAAAACCTCGTAAACAAGTAAGTATTATAAAAGCAATACCTTGGTTACGAAACTTTTTTACCACATGTGTATATTCTTTAATAGCAAAAAATTAATCTTACTTTAATGATTCATATTGTATTTAATGAAGCTGATGTATCGGTGCTTCAAAAAGTAATTAAACTTGATGAAACCCTTGCTGGTAATATTTTTCAAATAAAAGATGATTATGCAGTTGGGCCATTGCAAGATTGTTATATTGGAACAGGTATTGAAAACAGAAAGCAGTGGTGGAGGAATATTTTGCTTGGTAGTGATTATGAAAGCAAAGTAGACGACGGCTCAATAGATGATCATAAAACCATTGCAGAAATTGTTGGTACACTACGCCGAAATGAAGATGAAATTGTATGGATATGGGCTGCACAAAATAGCCACGATGTTTGTGGTTATTATTGGTTGTTGCACTACCTTAAAGAATTTGCAGGTAGGGTTCACATCTTATATTTAAACAATTTGCCTTTTATTAATGAAAAAGGAAATATTTTTTATCCAACAACATTATCCCAAATATTGCCAACTGAATTTTTAAAAGCAAAAAAATTAGCAAGAGAAATTACCCTCAGCGAATTTGAAGTAGACCCTGACGAATGGCAAAAACTTATGATAGAGGGTAAAGGCTTACGAGTGCTTGAAGGAGGAAAAAAATTAGTACAATTTGATTATGATTATTATGATAGTGAAATAAAGAAATTTATTACAACTGGCTCTCAAAAGGTTACCAAAATTATGCATCAAATTTTTACTAAATCTAAAATTCCGCTAAGTGATGTGTATGTAAACTGGCGTATAAAGATGTTGATAGAACTGAATGAATTGATACCTACAGGTGAAATTTCAAATGCAAAAGAATTTGAGGTTAAGCTTGCTTAACTATTGCACTTACATAATATCTATAATTTAATTTTTAGTTTTGTATAGCCCATTTCAATTAGCAAAAAAATATATTTCTTTTTACGTGAAAGCCAGTAATAGCAAAGGGCATGGCATACACTCTCCTTTTGTTTATAATTTTATAAAATTTGTTTTAAATAATAAAAAACAACACCCTTCCTACAAATATATAGAACAGTTACGAACCTCATTGTTGAAAAATAATGCAACAATACTAGTTGAAGATTTTGGAGCAGGTTCAACAACTATTAAAACCAAAAGCAGGGTTGTAAAAAAAATAGCATCATCATCTTTAAAGCCAAAAAAATACGGACAATTATTTCATAGAATGTTGGCACACTACAATCTTAAAAATGTGCTTGAGTTAGGTACATCATTAGGGGTTACAACTGCTTATTTAGCTACTGCTTCTAACATGCCGAATGTAACCACAATGGAAGGTTCAAAAAATATTGCTGCCATAGCAAACCAAAATTTCAAAACTTTACATGTAGAGCATGTTACCCTTTTGGAGGGAGATTTTGATAAAACTTTACCTGCTTTTCTAGAGCAGATTGGGTTAATAGATTTTGCCTTTATAGATGGTAACCATAGGGAATTACCAACCGTTAATTATTTTGAACAATTATTAAAAAAAATTAATGAAAATAGTGTGTTGGTTTTTGATGATATACATTGGAGCAAACAAATGGAAAATGCTTGGGAACTTATAAAGAACCATAAAAAAGTAACCTTAACAATTGATTTGTTTTTTATTGGCATTGTTTTTTTTAAAAATGATTTTAAAGTAAAACAACATTTTAGTTTGAGATTTTAATTTAT
>JANMAV010000307.1:0-3751 GCA_031360055.1 Ferruginibacter sp. | reverse complement strand
AAAAAAATAAAATTTATATATATAATGCCGATACTTACAGAGCAAGAATTTTAAAAAAAATTTCTTTATTTTTTTTAAAAAATAAAAACAACTTTTTAGCAAAAGTATTTCCAATAACAATGATTGAAAAAGGAAATAATGTTTTGCAAAAAGAATTGAAATCATATAAAAACAGAGTATACATTGTAAATGCATGGGAGCAGAGAATTAACACATCTGCTTTAATAAAAGAAAATGAATTTATAAGGCAATTAATATTACCAGAAACAAAAAGTAAAAAAATTGCTGAAGAAAGAATAGTATCGCTACGAAATGAATTTGATAAAATTGTAGCTGTACATATTCGCAGAGGGGATTATAAAACTTTTCTTGATGGTATATATTATTTTGAAGATGATATTTATCTAGATAAAATGAAACAAATAAATAAATTACTTATCCCCTCAAAAGTTATGTTTGCCATTTTTTCTAATGAAAAGATTGAAATAAATAATTTTGAAGAAATAAACGTTTCTTTCAATAATGATAATACTCCCATTGGAGATATGTGGGGTATTTCTTTATGCGATTATGTTATTGGGCCATTAAGTACTTTTTCTATGTGGGCATCTTTTTGGAGAAAAGTTCCTTTACTTTTCATACATAAAAATTCTGAGATAAATTCGATGGAAATGTTTAGTCCAATAATTGCACAAGATGTTCAAGAAAAAGGAAAAGTAACCAATTGTATATAGAACTTTTACTAGCATGATGCCTGATATTTCTGTAATTATTCCTGTAAAAAATGGTGCTTCTACAATTAATGATTGTCTTAAAGCCATTACTGAACAACAATACAGCGGTGAAATTGAAATTATTATTTTAGATTCAAACTCTACTGATGAAAGTATTAAAATAGCATCTTTTTACGAAGTTAAAATTATAAAAGTAGCAGAAGGGACTTTTAACCATGGGCTTACTAGAAACATAGGTGCAACTATTGCAAGTGGTACGTTACTATATTTTACGGTGCAAGATGCATGGATAAACAGTTCAGACATGTTTCAAAAAATGGCTGATCATTTTAAAGATACTGATGTAAAATCAGTAACAGGCATGCAATCTATCCCAAGTCATACAAATAAAAATCCGGCTTTGTGGTTTAAAAGATCAAGTGAACCAAAAGCAGAAGTTTATCAATTTAAAACCGGAGATTTCAAAAATTTATCTTCTGTAAAACAAAAAGAAATTTGTTGTTGGGATAATGTAAATGCAATGTATAGAAAAACG
Organism: Ferruginibacter sp.; assembly: GCA_031360055.1. Classification (GTDB taxonomy): domain Bacteria; phylum Bacteroidota; class Bacteroidia; order Chitinophagales; family Chitinophagaceae; genus Ferruginibacter. The sequence continues at coordinate 2,482 of JANMAV010000307.1, read as the reverse complement.
GCATTGCTGCAACAACCGTTTGTGAAAGCAAATTTATCTGAAGATATGATATGGGCTAAAGCAGCTTTGGAAAAAGGCTGGAAAATTATTAGAGATCCATCTTTATTAGTTTATCATTATCATCACCATACTTTTAGTTACAATTTTAGGGTAAACTATTATGTAGCGTATGAAGACAGAAGGGTGTTTGGCATTAAACCTGCTTACCCTAATATTTTCATTCCTTTTTTAAAGCGCATAAATATCATTAGAAAAAACAAAAGTATTCCTACATTAACTAAACCTGTTTGGATATTGCATAACGCAGCAATGTTTCTAGCACATACAGTTTGTGTATTAGTTTTTAGAACAGCATTGTTTTTTGGAGGACAAAACTTACTTGATAAATCTTTAAAATTATTTTGTAATACTGTGCCACAGGGCAAGCAGCAATGAGCAATTTTTTAAATACTTCAAAAACTCAAATTAAAACAACAAGCATAGAATGGTTTAAAAATTTAACTGGTTTAAGATTTATTGCTGCAGCTTTGGTAATTGTAGATCATACTGAGCAGGCAAGAAGCCTTTTTGGGTATAAAAATATTTGGAAATTACCCGGCGTTTATGCACTCGGCGATAAAGCGGTTACACTTTTTTTTGTATTAAGTGGGTTTTTAATAACTTATTTATTGTTGAAAGAAAAAAGTAACACCCAAACTATATCAATAAAAAATTTTTATGTAAGAAGAATACTAAGAATTTGGCCACTCTATTATTTAATAGTTATTTTGGCACTTTTTATTTTACCTCTTTTTCCTTTTTTTCAATGGCCTCAATGGTCAGAATATCTGCACTATGATTTTGCAAAAAAATGTTTACTTTTTTTATTAATACTACCAAATGTAAATCAGGTAATTTATCCTGCAATACCTTATGGTTACCAATTATGGTCAATTGGGGTTGAAGAACAATTTTATATATTTTGGCCGCTAATTATAAAATTTATAAAACCAGGGGCTATTTTTTTATGTTGCATTGTAGTTGGTATGCCAATTATTGTAAGTGGACTTTATTTTATTAGCAATCACAACTTACAAATAAATAAAAGTTTACTAAATGATATAAACTTTTTAAAACAATTTCTGTCACTTACCCGTATAGATTGTATGGCAATTGGAGGCCTTGCCGCATATGCATTGTTTAAGCAAAAAAATAGAATATTAAATTTTGTGTACCAGCCATTTGTGCAAATAATAAACTTAATAATTTTAATATTTATATTATCTACTGGTTTTTATTTACCTGTAGTAAGTAATATGTTACATGGAATAATGTTTAGTATTTTAATTTTAAATCTAGCTTCAAATTCTCAATCTGTAATTAATTTGGAATGGCAACCCCTTAATTATTTAGGCAAGATATCTTACGGCATTTATATGTATCACCCTTTATGTATTTTTTTGAGTATAAAATTATTGGTGGCTTTTAACTTAAATATTGATTGTATTTCAGTGTGGTTTTTATTATATTTTGTGATATATTTTCTCAGTATTATGCTTGCATCCATTTCATATAAATTATTAGAACTACCCTTGCTGAGATTTAAGTCTTTTTTTAACCGAAATTTTATTTTATTAAAAAGGCAGGCTCAATAATGAATAATAATTTTCCATTGGTATCTGTTTTAATGACGGCTTACAACAGAGATAAATACATTGCAGAAGCAATTGACAGTGTTCTTTTATCATCATATAAAAACTTTGAATTAATTATTGTAGATGATTGCTCTACCGATAATACTTTCGCCATTGCAAATTCATATTTGGAAAAAGATAAGAGAATTAAACTTTTTAAAAATGAAATCAACCTTGGTCAGTTTGTAAACAGAAATAAAGCTATAGAATTGGCTAAAGGATATTATATTAAATTTTTAGATTCGGATGATAAATTTATGCCAAATGGGTTGGAAGTAATGGTAAAAAGTATGCTTGCATTTTCTGCTGCAGGAATTGGTTTGCCGGCAAAAGAAACTTGTACAAATGCATTGCCTTATACAGTCACAACACATGAAAGTATTTTGTTGCATTATACAACAGATAATCATTTATGTTACGGCCCTACCGGTTCTATATTTAAAAAGGAAGCATTAATAAAAGCAGGTTTATTTGAAGCCGAAGTGGGAATATTAGCAGATACATTATTGAATATTAAAGTAGCTTCTATATTTGATACGGTTTTTTTTGAAAGAAATCTTTTTTATTGGCGCAGGCATAATGAGCAGGTTACAGAAGCTCAAAAGGATGATGTGAGAATGATAGGGGAGCGTTTTGGAATTTTAAAAGCAGTAATGGCTTTCAATAAACTTCCACTAAAAGAAAATGAAAAAAAAATAATATTTTCAAACTTTGTAAAAATTAATACAAAGCATTTTATACATTATTTTTTAAAAGGAAATTTTAAAGCTGCTTTTAAAATAAAAAAAGAAACTGAATTGTCTTTTTTA
>JANMAV010000304.1:0-2236 GCA_031360055.1 Ferruginibacter sp. | reverse complement strand
TAAAAATTTTGCTGTAAAAACTGATGTTTGGCATACTTTAATTTTATCACAAAATACGGCTACCATCATAAAAAACAAGCCTCGGCTCATTTCTTTCACAAAAAATACACCAGCAAATAAAAGGTACAATCCAACATTAAGTTCCGAATCATATTTTAAATTAATAGAAAATGATTTTGTGAAAACCAATTTATATCCCAATACGGGGTTCTCACTTAATGTAAATAAGGCATCTTATAGCAATATTCGCAGGTTTATAAATATGGGTATGGTTGTACCTCCAGATGCAGTGAGGGTAGAGGAAATGGTTAACTATTTTAACTTGAATTATCAGCAACCAACAGGCGATAGTATTTTTAAAATAAAAACTAGTATAACTAATTGCCCTTGGCAAACAAATCATCAATTATTACTAATAAATATAAGTGCAAAAAAAATAGATATAGAAAAAATACCTGCAGGTAATTTTGTTTTTTTGATAGATGTATCTGGAAGTATGGAAATACCTAATAGGTTGCCTTTAATAAAAGAAGCATTTCAATTGTTTGTAAAAAATTTACGCCCTATAGATAAAGTTGCCATTGTAACCTATGGAGGTATGGTTGGTACTTGGTTAACCTCCACACCCGGTAATGAAAAAGATGTTATTATAAATAGACTGGAAGCACTTAATGCAGCTGGAGATACTCCTGGAGAATCTGCCATAGAAGCTGCATATAAACTTGCAAAAGCAAACTTTATTATTGGCGGTAATAATAGAGTTATACTAGCTACAGACGGAGATTTTAACGTAGGCCAAACCTCAGAAAAAGCATTGGATGAATTAATATCAAAGCAAAGAGAAACTGGTATTTATTTAACTTGTTTAGGTGTTGGTATGGGTAATTTTAAAGATTCGAAATTACAAACATTAGCAAAAAGGGGTAATGGCAATTATGCATATATTGATAACCTACACGAAGCTGAAAAAGTATTGGTGCAAGAGCTTACCGAAACATTGTATTCAGTAGCTGATGATGCAACAATAAATATAACTTTTAACCCAACATATATCAACAGCTATAGGTTAATTGGTTTTGATAATAAAAGAGAAGCCATTGCAGATGAAAGTAGCGAAATGGATGGTGGTGAAATGGGTACAGGTGGATGTACAACTGCAATTTTTGAAATTGAAACAAATAACATACCATCAACTACTGATATTGGTTTACTAACTTTAAAATTTCATGATGTTAATAGCCAATCTAAAGAATATAGCAATATTGATTATGTAATTAAAAATACTGAAGTAGATACCACAAACGCAGCCACATTTGCCGCAGCAGTTGCTACTTATGGCCTTAAATTAAAAAACTCTCCATTTTGTAATAATATAAGTTGGGCTAATGTAAAAATTACTACACAAAAAGCAACCAATACAACATTTTTTTTGCAAAATGATTTTATGACATTGGTTGATAAAACTATTAAAATATACAACCCTAGTAAAAAGAAAAAAAAGTAATATATATATTAAAGCTATACATATTTCAACTTCATACATAATTTACCTTTCATGAAAAAAACTATTTTCACTATTGTATTAGTGACAACTTCATTTTTTATAGGCTTTGCTTTCAACACAATTTTAACCAAACATAAAAATAATAAAATGAAAAAAGTAACGGGTATTGGAGGTATATTTTTTAAGTGTAAAGATACTAAGGCAATAAATGAATGGTATAAAACACAGTTAGGTTTTGATATAACACCTTATGGTACAAGCTTTGAGTGGAAAGAATTGGAGGACAGCACAAAAAAAGGCTTAACACAATGGAACACTTTTCCAGAAAACACATCCTATTTTGAACCCTCAACAAAAGAATTTATGATAAACTACAGGGTAGAAAATTTAGAAGCACTGGTGGAAGAATTAAAAAAAGAAAAAGTAACCATCGTAGACAAAATTGAGGATTCTGATTACGGAAAATTTGTTCATATTTTAGATGTGGAAGGAAACAAAATTCAATTGTGGGAGCCTAAAGATTAGCATATTAAATTGCTAGCGGCGACCAACTAAATAAATAACTCAAAAACGCCTGCCACTAAAATACAGGGCGCAACTTTTATTTAAGTTCCCCACAAAACTACCCTCTGTAAAAGTTTTTAAAACAAATTGCAAAGAATAATTATGTAGTGGTTTAATCTTAACCTGGGTTGTATTTGCGCTACTCCAAAACAGTAGCGTATTTTTTTG
>JANMAV010000300.1:0-6548 GCA_031360055.1 Ferruginibacter sp. | reverse complement strand
ACCTGCAAACATCCCTGTTTCTTTACTGCCATGTGCCACTTTCATAATTACAAACATCAACAAAAAGGTAAGTATGAACTCTAAGATAAATGATTGTACATCGCTACCAAGCGGTATGGTACCTCCTAGCATTTCGTTTTTGGGAAATAAGGCTTTTAGCGTAAAACTTGCTGCCACAGCCCCCAATATTTGGCTAACAATATAACCAGGTAATTTTGCAGCAGGAAATTTTTTTGCTACACAAAATGCAATGCTTACAGCAGGGTTAAAATGTGCACCACTTACATCGCCAAGGGCATATATTAAACTCATAACCACAAGCCCAAACGTAATGCAAATACCAACATGGGTAATAGCACCGTTGCTTATTTGATTAATGATAATTGAACCTGTACCTGCGAATACCAAAAAATAAGTGCCTACAAATTCACCAACTAGTTTTTTCATTTAATATTTTTTGCTTTTTTTAAAAGCATTTAAAATCAACAATAGTATTTTACAATTTTATGCAACATTACAATAAAAAATAAATTTTTTAAAAAGTAAAAAATACGCTTAATTGTCCTTGCACCCTCACTTGTATGGCTTTTATTTGACAAGGGAAAACTTCAAAATATATGTTTAAAATTATAATAAGCACAAAATAAATGTGCCAAAAATTTATAAAAATTAGCAACTTTTTTCTTTACATCAAATATATCTTCATCCCAAATTTGCAATTACATAACACACTCCCATACTACTTACAATAGCAACAGGCAGCGTAAGCATCCAGGATAATACTATTTTTACAAGCTCTTTGTTGTTAGCATTTTTATCAACCAAGCCTACCCCATAAATGCTGCCTACGCTTACATGTGTGGTAGATACTGGCAGGCCAAAATAGCTAGCAGCAATAACCAATAAACCTGTTATACTATTAGCACCTAAACCTTGTACTGGAGTAAGTACAGCTATTTTATGGCTAATAGTTTCGGCTACCTTTTTTGCATTTAAAATACCGCCTGTAGCCATTGCTATACCAACAATAAAAAAGTTAATAGGCAGCTCAAAATAATTAGCAATAAGCAATAACGAAACTATTTTTGGCGTATCGTTTAACCCTCTACTAAAACAAACAGTGGCAGCACTAAAAATATGCAAGCCATTTACTGTAGCTGAGTTGGCTAGCCGTACTTTTTTAAATATAAAATATAGTATAGCACTACATAAGGTGGCCATTAATGGGCTTAATATTAACGGTAAAAAAAACGTTTTACCAAGCATACTAATGTTAATTTGCTTACCCACCATTACAATGCCTGCTCCTAAAAGCCCACCAACTAAAGCATGTGTGGTGCTTATAGGAAAACCAATTGCGGTAGCCAACAATACAGTAATACCTGCACCTAACGCTACCGATAATATAAAAGGTATAGATTTTACTACTTCATTTGGCACCAAACCTTTGCCCGAAAAATTTTTGAGCAAAGTGGCAGCAAAAAAGTAAGCTATTATTGAACCAAAAAAAGTAGCAACTGTTGTTAATGTTATGGCTTGTTTATAGGTTAATATTTTACTGCTCCAAAGCGTTGCTACACCTTTAAAATTATCGTTTGCCCCGTTTGAATAGGTAAGCAATAAAACAGCAATAAACAATATAGATATCATCATTTTAAAAGGTATAACGAATGCTCAATTGCCCTTGAGCACGGCTTAAAATTGGATCAAACTGCCATGCTGTAGTTGTTGGGTTACTAAAGTTAAGCTCCGCTGGTTTAGCAGTATTTGCCCTTAGTACAGTTAATAATTGGTAACTACTATTTAATACATTTGGTACAAAATATTGCCTACCCCAATTTTTAGAAATTAGGTTAGATAAATTAAAAACATCTAACGAAAAACTTACAGATTGACCAGTTAATTTTTTCGCCAGTTTCACCGTATGTGTAATCTTCATGTCTAATTGGTTATTCCATGGTGTTCTTGCACCATTTCTTTCAGCATATTGGCCCCTACGTTTTTTTAAGTAACCATCTTTTTCAATGTAGGCATTTAACTGCTCCCATTGTGTGGCAGCTGTTACAACGTTACCTGCAGCATCTTTACCATCAACAAGGTTGCTTTCGGCAAAATTTCTAGGTATGTATACAAGGTCATTATTTGGTGAGCCATCTCTATTTATATCGCCAATATATGTATACGTGTAAGGGCTACCTGATTGTGCAATGTACACGAATGTAACATTTGTAGCCGCTTTTTTCCATTGCTTATTGTATTGTAATGTACTGATACTACGATGCCTTAAATCAAAATTTGAATAAGATAATTCCGGATCGTTTGGTCTAATTGTTTGGTTAAATTCCCAATTAGCCTGTGGCGATACCCTTACACCATTTGCCTTATCTTTTGATTGGCCATAGGTGTAAGATGTAGTAGCTTTAAATGTTTTAATACGCTTACTAACAGATGCTGAAAGGCTGTACCTGTAACCATCTTGTGTATTGGTTAATAAAAATACATTAGTAAATGCTGCATTTATTTTTTGCCCATTACCTGCACCCAAATACACTGGCCTATTATCTCCTGCACCAATCATATTGGTAGTACTATCTTTTAAGTTAATGGTTTTGTACAAAATATCTTGCAATGTTTTAGTATAAACAGCATCTAGGGTAAATGCCCAATCGTTTTTGGTTTTTACATCAATACCCAATCCTGTACGCAATACCTTTGGTAATTTAAAATTATTATCAAGTAAATTTATTTCTCTAAGCCCAGGTTGTAAGTTAGCCGCTACCTGAGATACACTAGGGTTTAAAGGAACTACGGTAGTAGGTCTAATATCTATGTTACCATAGGTAGTACCGCTGTTGTAATATGGATATGCCAACCATGCAAATGGCATACGGCCATTAAATACTCCTGTACCCCCTCTTACCACTAGGTTTTTATTGCCGTTTACATCCCAATTAAAACCAAGACGTGGTGCAATTTGAGGTTTATTATAATTTTCGTTTTTGTAATTCTCAAATGCTTTTGTAGAAGTAACTATTGGGTTTGCAGTTGGCCTATCAGGGTAAGATGTTGCATCTAACCTCAAGCCTACAACTACTTGTAATTTTTTAGATATCGCAATTTCATCTTGCAGATATTGGCTTAATAAAAACACTCTAAAACTTGCTGATGGCGTGCTTCTGTTATATTCTAAATCATTATTTTGCAAATTATATACACCTCTTATTCTACTCGGTTTGTTTGCATAAAAATCATCTACACTTCTATAAGCCCACCTACCATTAAATGATGTAAGAAACCGATAATTTATTTTATAAAATTCATTATGTAAACCAGCAGTAAAAGTATGTTTACCTCTATTGTAGGTTACATTATCAGTAAATTCAAAAGTTTTTAAATTAAGGCCATATACCGCTGCTTCTCTATAAGCTCCAAGAAAAATTGTATTTGCTGTGTTATAGGTTATTTCTATGTGGGGAAAGTATTTTCCATTAGTTTCTCTGTAATCGTTTGTTTGTGTAAAGCCTAATATCAAATTGTTAGAGATGTTTCTATTAAAATTTGATCTTGCTTCTAACACAGTACTATTAGTTGTACTGTGGTGTGTAAAACCCTGGCTTTCAAAATTTAATACGTTTGCAGATCTTTCTCCATAATTAGCAAATGCTTTTACATAATTATGCCTAACACTTATTTTATGCACTTGGCTTAGATTATAATCTAATTTAAAAAACAATTTATTACTCTCATTTTTCAAATCAATTTTATCGTAAGATCCTAAATCGTAACCATATCTTTTTTTAACTGTATCGTACAATGCTTTTGCAATATTTAATGGAATTGCAGCACCAGCTGAGCCAGGTGCAAAACCAACTGGTTCTTGCTTACGACCTATTTCTGCCGCTGCAAAATAAAATAATTTGTTTTTTACAATAGCTCCACCAACTCTAAAACCAGTTTGGTAATCATGAAATTTATCAATTTTAGATCTATTATCATCTGCTGATTTACCAGTTATTAATTGGTTACGGCCCGAAAAAAATACGGAACCACTTGTTTTGTTTGTACCACTACGGGTAACTGCATTTACACTACCACCAGTAAAATTACCAAGGGTTACAATAAAAGGGGATAGCTCTACTTGCACTTCCGATATTGCTTCTAAACTAATGGGTTGTGTTTTAGCCAACCCACCAGGTGTACCACTTGCTATGGAGCCACCAGCGCCACTTGCAGGCTCAGTAAAGCCAAAAGCATCATTTAGCGATGCACCATCTACACTTAAATTGTTGTACCTATAATTAGCACCTGAAAAACTATTGCCATTGGCAGATGGGGTAAGCCTTGTAAAATCTTGCAGGCTTCTGTTTAAGGTTGGCAATTGCGCCAATTGTGCTCCATTAATATTTGCACCAAAACTTATTTTATTTTTAGCTGCACTAGTTAGTACTACCTCTTCAAGTGTAGCGTTTTTAGTGTATAAAGTCACCTCTATTGGGTAAAAATTACCTAACGATAAATAAACATCTTGCAATGTATCAGCTATATAGCCAGTAAATGAAGTAATAACCATATAAGGCCCTCCACTTTTCATATTTGGCAAACTGAAGCTTCCATTTGCTTGGGCAATGGTAGTATATTCTTCTCCAGTGGTGGTTAAAATAACTTGTACACTTGCATTAGCTAGAGGTTTACTATTATTAGAAATTGAACCTTTTATACCGGCAGTTGTAATTTGTGCAGTTAAGCTCACGCTAATAAGCATCAATAACGATGCTAAGAAAATATTTTTCATATAAATGTTTAAACACTATAGTTGGTAAAATGTAAGGCGTACCCATTTAGTTTGGGCAGCAAATAATAATTACTATGTAGTACAATATGGTGGTGCCCTCGAAGGTAAATGAGGGAGTATAAGTGCCGATACTATTGTAACTGAAAAGGTAAAATATTGTTGTAACTGTATAAGTAGCAATTGTAAAAACCTAACAAATAAACTTTTAAATGGAAAGTTCAGCAGGGCTTTTACATCAGCTATACTGTTTACATCTATTTGTTGTTGTAAAAATATTGTTGCTTTGCTATATGTGTTTTTTAAGTGTTTAACTACTTGAGTAAACAACTTTTTTGTACCCCAATTAAATTGTAAAAATGCTGCCCTACTGTAGCTCTTATTTTGAATACCGAGTAAATAAAAACCTCCATTGGTGTCGGCACCTATTACATTTTGGCTAAGTTGAACTTGTGCAGATGTTTGTTGCAAATGAGCCAAAGTAAGGTTAGCACAATCGCTACCTATAGCAATAACGCTGGTAAAACCCCTGCCAAATGTATAAGATAGTGCATTGCAAAATTTTTCGGCAAAGTTGGCACCTTGCTGGTTTTGCTCATCAAAAACCAAATACGGTAATTGTGATTGATGCACAATATCCAACGTTTTTTGGTGCAAAGCTTTATGCAACAATATATTTGTTTGCCTGTTAGGATGTAGCTTTTTAGAGCAACTTTCCACATGGGCAGACTGGGCAAATAGTAATATTGCAGTATTTTGATGCAGGTAATGTTATTTTAGTAAAAATATAGAATTAAAATAAAAAAACAATTACGTAATAATTAAGTTAAAGTATTTATTTATTTAGATTAAAATTAGAAAAATTTGAGCTTAGTGTAATTTTTTTAATTTTAATTTTAATGATTTGTTATAATCCCTTACTTATTATAGTGAATTCAAATTACAAAGTTAGCAACATATCACTGTAGGATTGATGCAGGAAGTCATCTTTTTTAATATCAAAAAAATTAATGTAATAATTGCATTGTTGTTGTAATTTTTCTTTACCAATAGTACCATCATTGTCTATAGCTTCTACTTCCAAAAATGTTCCTAAGCCCTCTACACTATCAAAATGAAATTTTACATTATCAACAAAATATATTTTTCTAATTTTTTGTACTATTACTTTTATGCCATGTACTGTTTGTAAAATTGTTTTTAAGTTAATATCTGGTATATGTTTATACAGTAAAATATTTGACAGTTTGCTACCACCTACATTTTGCCTATCATACCAAATTAATGCGTTTTCAATGTTACCTTCTCTTAGTTTTAGCCTTCCATTGCTAAGGTTGTAGTATGTATCTTTTTGGTAATCAGTACCAATAAATGTTGGGTTAAGAGTTAATAATTTTTGCTCTAAAGCTTCAATATTATCTCCCTTTGCTTTAAATTCAATGTTTACGTGAGCCATAAAAAAAGTAAAAAAAATACCGGTTGAAAAATTTTCAACCGGTATTAAAAGTAAATATAATTTTCTTAATTTCTTCTTTTCCTTATAATTTTTGATGTAGTTACACGTTCACCATTTGCTTTGTAAGAAACGGTATTGGTAACACCAAATATGCCTCCTGTGCCGAAACGAGCAGTCCAAATTCCTTCATTTTTGGTCCACTCTACATTTGTAGCATTTGGATAATCTATTTTAAAGGCATTTCTAACTTTTGATGGAGTATTTTTTGAATATTTATCTTTTGAATACTTTTTATCTTTTTCA
>JANMAV010000274.1:0-11048 GCA_031360055.1 Ferruginibacter sp. | reverse complement strand
TAATATAATGTCAAAAGCCTCTTGAATACTTCAGGAGGCTTTTTGTATGTTGTATTTGTATGGGAAAATTTTAGAACAAAATTGATAAACAATTATGTTGTTTATTTATATTAACGATTCTATAATTATGAATGTAGTATTAGGTTTACTTTTCTGCTAATGCAGCTCTTACCAATTTTAATTTTGATAAACCAACTAATTTTTCAATAGCCTTATCGCTAGCAGCCTTTACCCCATTTACTGATTTAAATTCTTTCAATAACACATCGGCAGTTTGTTTGCCAATACCTTTTATAGTTTCAAGCTCATTTATAAAAGTACCTTTGCTCCGTTTGTTTCTATGATGGGTAATTCCAAAGCGATGCACTTCATCTCTAATTCGTCTAATTAATTTTAAACTTTCACTTGTCCAAGGTATTAGGAGTGATTGTGTATCTTCATCAAAAAATATTTCTTCTTTATTTTTTGCTAAACCAACCAAAGTAAGTTTACCTCTTAAGCCCAACTCATCTATACTTTTCATGGCGGCACTTAGCTGCCCTTTACCACCATCTATTATTACAAGCTGTGGCAGTTGTTTTCCTTCTGTTGTTAATCTCTTATAACGCCTATAAACAACCTCAGTCATAGATGCAAAATCGTTAATACCCTCTACAGTTTTAATGTTGTAATGTCTATATTCACTATTCATAGCTATACCATCCCTAAAACATACCATAGCAGCTACAGGGTAACTTCCTTGAAAGTTAGAGTTGTCAAAACATTCAATATGTGTTGGTAATTCTTTTAGTTGCAAAAATTGTTGTAGTTCTTGTAACAGCGATAGATTATCAGCCAAAGTTTTATCATGTAATTGTAGCCTTTTTTTAGCTTCCATTTCTACTTTAAAATAATTTACATTTTTTTGAGATAAGTCCAATAGCTTTTTCTTATCTCCAGCTTTTGGTATGGTAAGCGTACAGTTTTGTTCAATGTAATCAATTTCAAAAGGTATTATAATTTCTTTTGCCTCACTTTCAAATACAGTTCTTAATTGAGCAATAGCAAATGCTAATATCTCTTGTTCAGTTTCATCTAACTTTTTTTGTAAGGTTATAGTTTTTGTTTGTATAATACTCCCGTTATTTACAGCTAAATAATTTACATAAGCTGTGCTATCATCCTGTAAAATTGTAAAAACATCTACTGTGCCAGTATTTGTATTTACTACTGCCGATTTAGATTGGTAATCTAATAAATGCTCAATTTTGTGTTGATATATGGCTGCCTTCTCAAACTCCATATTAGCCACATGTTCTTTAATACTATTTTTATAATTTAATATTACGGGTTGTAAGTTACCCTTTAATAAATCTTTTAATTGTGCAATTCCTTCAGTGTAATTTTCAGCGGTTTGTAGTCCCTCACAAGGGCCTTTACAGTTGCCTAAATGATATTCTAAGCATACCTTAAATTTTCCTTTGGCAATGTTTTGTGGTGTTAATGCTAATTTACAAGTACGTAATTGAATGTTTTGTTTTATAAAATTTAAGAGGTCTCTTACTTTTCCAACTGATGTAAATGGGCCAAGATAAGTTGATCCATCTTTCACCTTCCTACGTGTTAAAAAAACTCTTGGAAAATTTTCGTTTTTTACAACAATGTAAGGGTAAGTTTTATCGTCCTTTAAATTAATGTTAAATAGGGGCTGATGTTCTTTTATAAGTGAATTTTCAAGTAAAAATGCATCTTGATCTGTGTTTACTATTGTGAATTCAATTTTTACAATACGGTTTACCAATTCAGCAGTTTTATAACTATTTTTCATTTTATTAAAATAGCTACTTACCCTTTTACGCAAGTGTTTGGCTTTGCCTACATATATTAATTGGTTGGCTGCATTGTAATATTTATAAATACCAGGTAGTGTAGGTATAGTATGGCTTATAGCTGAAAATTGTTGTTGGGTCATGTTGTGTTAATAGTTCCAAACTATATGTTGTTTTTCAGTAATTGTACTAGTATTATTGTTAATGGTAAAAATTTGGCAATTTTTACCGGTAAACCAAGTTAATTGTTGTACAGTACTATCTGTAAGCTTTTTAACAAGATATATTCTGTTTACTAAATTAGTTTCAGGGTCCACATATACATCCCAATGTAAAAAGCCAAAACTGTTGTTTGTATTTGGTTTTACATCGTATGTAAACGTAAATGCTTGAAAAGTTTGATCTAAAAATTTCTTCTCAACAAAAGTAGTTTTTAGGTTTGCAGTATCAATTATCGGAGTTAAAAACGGAGCAAATTCTTGCTCTAAACTATCCATTTTTACAAATGATGAATCTGTTTTTGTACCTATAGTAATTTTTTTTAAAGGAGTTAAACCTCTGGTTCTAATATTGTACAATTCGCCTTTAATAAATGTTGTTACAGGAAAATAATTGCCTACAGTATCTACATTGCTTGCCGTATTATTAGTGTCGGTATTGTTGGTATTGTTGCTTGTGCAACCAATTAAAACGAATATAATTACTGGTACAATTACTTTTATGCTCATGCTTGTAAAATTACAGCATAAACAAATTTGTAGAAAATAAAATGTGATATAAAAGGAATTATAAACCTGTGCTTAACCCAACTTTAACACCAAGGTTATATAATTTTTCAGAATAGTTGTACTCCGTCTTAAAAGTAGATAAAATTTGATATCTAAATTGAGGGCCAACACTTAAAGTAACAGCAGGTGACGGTTTAAAGCTAACAAATGTTTCTAAAGCTGTATTTAAATTAAACTTACGTAGCAATGTTGGTTGTGCAACATAGTTTTTGGCATCGGCAGATAATACGTACCCACTACCACTTACAACATAAGTTGGTTGTACCGTAGCACCTACATACCATTTTATTTTACCATTGCCAGCAATATGATAGTTGGCTCCAAGCGGTAAGGATATTTGTGAAGTAGTATTGTTTAATTTATCAGAACCATTTTTAGTAGAGTATAATGATGCACCTGTTTGCTCAGTTGCAGAGTTAACTGCAATATTTGTAACTGTAGTATGGCCAAGCCTTGTAGCATTAGTTGTGTAATTTGTATAATTATATTGTAAACCACCTTTTAAAGCCACTCTTTTTGAAATTTTGTAACTTATAACTGCACCAGCTTCTATGTTTAAAGCAGTAACATTATTTTGCGGTTGCTCAGCAGAAGGGTAATTTCTATTTGCAATTAATAAATTTCCTGTTTCTTTATTATCTTTTGTTTTACTAAAATTTCTAAAGCCTAAAGCTGCAGTAACATAATAGGTGATAGCTCCTTTTGCTTTAAGTTTATTTAGCTTAGGCTTATTTTTTAAAGCATAATTTTCTTGCCATGCTTTTTCGGCATTCATTTCTACTTGTGTTTTATTAACTTTTGTATTTTTAATATCTGCATTAGCAGCAATTGTTGTTGAGCTATACTTGTTTGTATTGAGTATTGTATTCTTATTTTCGGCAATATTTACAAAATTATTATCATCAAAAATAAAAGTGTTGGGAGTATTTTTTGCAATAGGTATGGAAGTTATATTTGCAATGTTTACATCATTAGCTTGCTGCTGGTAAAGGTTTGCTGTATTTGCAATAAGCAACTGCTCAGGTATTGGTAAATTGTATGCTACATAAACTGTATTATTTGTGCTATACAAGTTTGTAGCTGTTGTAATTTTCTTTGAATTATTAGCTAAATAAATATTGTTATTATATGATAACTCTTGTTTAATTTTTTCAGCAATATGTTGTTTAACAGTGTTGGCTAAGGCAATGGCTTTTTGTTGTATTATTTTTTCATTTTGAATTTTTTCATTTTGCAAAGCCAATTGCCTTGCAGCGCTATTTATTTGATTATTATTAGAAACACCTATGTATAAAATGCCAAACAGAATAAGTATACAAGCTGCAATAGAAGGCCATTTTCTATCTGGGTGCATGCTATTATACAAGCTATACCAAGTTTTTCTAGAAGGTAGCATAACAAAATCGTCAGCGCTGCTTTTTAAAAACTTTTCAAAATCATCTCTATCGTAAAATTGATCCATTATAACTTAATAGTTGTAAAAAACGCTATTTAAAATATCGTTTTAGTTTTAATATTGTTGTTTTTGTATTGGTTTTTTTCAATAACTTTTTTAGCAATTAGTACATCTTCTAACATGGCTTTTGCCCTGGTATATTGGCTACGGCTGGTACTTTCACCAATATCTAACAATTCACCAATTTCTTTATGGCTATAACCTTCAATAGCATATAAGTTTAAAACTGTTTTGTATCCTAATGGAAGTAATCTAATACACTCCACCACCTGCTTTGCTTGCATTATACTAGGAATAAAATCAGTATTGGTAGCAAAACTGCTAGCATGTATTAAATCGACAGTTTCAGTAAATTTTTTATTTTTTTTGAGGCTATTAATACAATTATGCACTATTATACGACGTATCCAACCTTCTAAGGCTCCTTCGTTTCTGTATTGGTGCAATTGGGTAAATATTTTTATAAAGCCATCCTGCAACATATCCTCTGCATCTTCTCTACTTTTTGCAAAGCGGTAGCATACAGAAAGCATACGAGGACTAAACCTATTATAGAAGGCCTCTTGCGCTGCTGCGTTATTTCTTATACTTCCAGTAAGCATTTGCTCATCCGTCATACAGTATATTTTTTTACCTCATAAATATAGGCAATTTATTAATACAAAATGCTGCATTGGGCTTCAGTTATTGCTGCTTAAGTTACCAATACCTTTCCATCCATTATTGCTGGAGCTGCAATACCCATAAAATGTAAAATAGTGGGGGCTAGATCTCCAAGGTTACCAGGCTTTAATGTACCATTCCAATAATTATCTAGAATAAAAAAAGGAACTGGGTTTGTGGTATGGGCAGTATTTGGAGTACCATCTGCATTAATTTCGTAGTCTGCATTGCCATGATCGGCTAATAAAAACACCATATAATCCTTTTCTAAAGCGGTTGTAACTACTTTGTGTACACATGTATCTACAGCTTCTACCGCTTGTATTACTGCTGGCCACACTCCAGTATGGCCTACCATATCAGCATTTGCAAAATTTAAGCATATAAAATCTGGCTCATACTGGTTTATTTCTGCAACTACTTTTTCTGCTACTTCATAAGCACTCATTTGCGGCTGTAAGTCATAAGTTGCCACCTTTGGCGATGGTACAACAATTCTTTTCTCTCCTTCAAATTCAGCCTCTCTGCCGCCACTAAAAAAGAAACTTACATGAGGGTATTTTTCTGTTTCTGCAATACGAAGTTGGGTTTTGCCAGCTGCTGCTATTACTTGCCCTATAGTATTGTCTAAATTATCTTTATCGTACAAAACATGAACATTTTTATAACTATGATCATAATTTGTCATAGTACTGTAATGTATTGGTATAGTATGCATACCAAACTCAGACATATTATTTTGAGTTAACACTTCAGTTATTTCTCTACACCTATCCGTTCTAAAATTAAAACAAAGCACAGCATCATTTTCACTAATTTTTGTTTGCGTAAGGTTACTGTTTATCAATGGCTGAATAAACTCATCGGTAACATCATGTTGGTATGAGTTGCTTACAGCTTCTACAATATCATCAGTTTGCTGGCCAATTCCATTCACCAAAGCATCGTATGCTATTTTTACTCTTTCCCAACGTTTATCCCTATCCATAGCATAATACCGCCCAGTTATAGTTGCAATGCTACCCGTAGTTTGTTGTAAATGACCCTGCAATTCTGTTAAAAAGGCATAACCACTTTTAGGGTCAGTATCTCTACCATCAGTAAATGCATGTATTAATACATTTGTAAAATTTTTTGCTGCACAGAGGCTAGTTATCGCCTTAATATGATTTATATGAGAGTGTACGCCACCATTGCTTACAAGCCCTATTAAATGTAAAATTTTGTTGTTTTTTTGTGCATACTCAATACAATTCAATAAACCTTGGTTATTATTAAAAGTACCTTTTTTAATGGCTACGTTTATTCGTTGCAAATCTTGATACACAACACGGCCTGCACCTAAGTTTAAATGCCCAACTTCACTATTACCCATCTGCCCATCTGGCAAACCAACTTCTTCACCAAAAGTAGTTAATGTAGTATTTGGGTATTTGCTGTATAATGAACTTATAAATGGCGTGTGTGCATGTTGTATAGCATCACTACTTTTTACTGCACCCAAACCCCATCCATCCATTATAATTAAAATAGTTTTTTTTTGTTGCATAGGCCAAAATTAATTAAAATTGTTGCTGTAGCTAAAAAAGTATTTAATTTTAGAAATTGCTACTGAAAGTATATAACATTATTGGCATACTTTTAGTAATAACCTGTACAAATAATAAAAAAAACATGAAAAATTTTTTAATAGCAACTGTAGCCATTGTTTTGTTTAGTGCCTTTACATTTATAACCGGCCTTAATGATGTAATAAGTGGTATAAAAGCTGGAAACGCTGCTACGGTTGCAAAGTATTTTGATAATACAGTTGAAATTACTTTGCCTAATAAAAACAATAATTATAGCAAAAGCCAAGCTGAAGCTGTACTTAGAGATTTTTTTAGCACAAACATTGTTAAATCCTTTACTATCATTCACCAAGGCGAAAGTGCAGGTGCCCAATTTTGTATTGGCACTTTAGTTACAAGTGGTGGTAATTATAGAACAACTTTAAACCTAAAACAAAAAGGAGATAAGCAAGTTTTACAAGAAGTAAAATTTGAAAATTAATTTAGTATTGTAAAAAAATGCTGCATTACAAATTGTGATGCAGCTTTTTTATGTAAGTTTTTTGAATACATTTACTTTAACATACTTTTTACCACAACAATATAAATAGCTACGATTTTGTATAAGTTTGTAGCTAATTTGCAGCAATTGAAAAATACCCATACATATGTTACAAACAGCAGATGATATTCGTTTACTAAACGATAAAATAAACCATGCAGCAGGCTTTGTAAGCCGAATAAATGATGAGCTTAGCAAAGTAATTGTTGGGCAGCATACTATGATTGAACGTTTGCTTATAGGTATGTTAAGCAATGGGCATGTACTTTTAGAAGGTGTACCAGGTTTAGCTAAAACCCTTGCCATAAAATCATTAAGCCAAACTATACATGCACATTATAGTAGAATACAGTTTACGCCAGATTTGTTGCCTGCCGATGTTATTGGTACTATGATTTACAACCAAAGCAAAAATGAGTTTTATGTAAGAAAAGGACCCATATTTGCAAACTTTATTTTGGCAGATGAAATAAATAGAGCACCAGCAAAAGTGCAAAGTGCCTTGTTGGAAGCTATGCAGGAAAGGCAAGTAACCATCGGCGATACAAGTTATAAATTGCAAGAGCCTTTTTTAGTATTGGCTACACAAAACCCAATAGAGCAAGAAGGCACATACCCCTTGCCTGAAGCCCAAGTAGATAGATTTATGCTTAAAGTAGTTGTAGGTTACCCAAGCAAAACTGAAGAACAAATGATTATTAGGCAAAATACACAAGGCCTTACACAACCTACCATACAAGCAGTAGCAACTACAGCAGAAATTTTGACTGCAAAAGAATTGGTACGCCAAATTTACGTAGATGAAAAAATTGAAAATTATATTTTAGATATTGTTTTTGCAACACGTTTCCCTGAAAAATATAATCTAAATAAACTTAAACCTTTAATAGGTTTTGGAGGGTCGCCAAGGGCAAGTATAAATTTAGCATTGGCAAGTAAAGCTTATGCTTTTTTAAATAAAAGAGGCTATGTAGTGCCAGAAGATGTAAGAAATGTTTGTAAAGATATTTTGCGTCACCGTATTGGGCTTACCTATGAAGCAGAAGCAGAAAATATTAATGTTGAAAATATAATTGAAGAAATATTAAAGGCAGTAAATGTACCTTAGGTTAGATATAAGATGCAAGATGCAAGATGTAAGACAGATGACAGAAGGCAGAAGACAGAAGACAAAAGATTTTAGATATTAAATTATTAGAGATTACATAGTTAGTAAGCATATTATTACCATCTCACCCTATATACAATATCATGAGTTTTACTTTTTTTAAAAATAAAAAAAATGCTAAAGCAGTAGATACTAAAAGTTACCCCACAAAGGAGGGGTTAGGGGAAGTATTTGTTGAAACTGAAAGAGCTTCGCTTCTTAAAAAAGTAAGGGAGCTTGAAATTAAAAGTAAAAAAATTACCACTCAGTTATTTACAGGAGAGTATCACTCAGCATTTAAGGGTAAAGGAATGAGTTTTAGAGAAGTAAAGGAATATAGTGCTGGCGATGATATTCGGTTTATTGATTGGAATGTTAGTGCACGATTTAATACACCATTTAGCAAAGTATTTGAAGAGGAAAGAGAACTTACAGTTATGTTGATGGTAGATACGAGCACCAGTAATTTATTTGGTACCACCGGAGGCAGAAAGAAAGATTTAATTACAGAAATGGCTGCGGTACTCACTTTTAGTGCTGTAAGTAATAATGATAAAGTAGGAGTAATATTCTTTAGTAATAGAATAGAAAAATATATTCCACCAAAAAAGGGAAGGGCACATGCATTGTATATTGTTAGAGAATTGCTAAGCCTTACCCCAACCGTACATGGTACTAATATAGATGAGGCCATACAGTTTTTTAATAATACCACCAGGCAAAAAAGTATAGCATTTATACTTAGTGATTTTTTGGCTACAAATTATCAAAATGATTTAAAAGTTATTGGCAAAAAACACGATGTAATTGGTGTAAAGGTGTATGATAAAATGGATATGCAGCTACCAACCGTTGGGCTATTGCAAATTATAGATGCTGAAACTAGCCAAACAAAATGGATTGATACGGATGATGCTTTAGTAAGGCACAATTACCAGCAACACTTTTTTAGTCAAACAGATATTTGTAAGCAATTTTTTACCAAAGCTGGTGCTGATTTGTTGCATATAAGAACTGATGATGATTATGTGAAAATTTTACAACAGTTTTTTTTAAAAAGAAAATAACCTTGAGTAGTTTACAAAAAATATATTTTTTAACTGTTATCATATTGGCAAATTTTATTTGCCCATTTTGCTCTACTGCACAAAATATTATTACCAATATTGATAAAAAAGATATTTTAATTGGAGAGCAAATTACCTATTCATTAAAAATAATTTTGCCAAATGCTGAATATTCTGTAACGCTTGCTGTGCCTGATAGTATTGCCCATTTTGAAATTTTAGATAAACAGCAAAATGATACAACAGATAGAAATGGAACGTATAGCTGGCAACAAAAAATTGTATTTACAAGTTTTGATTCTGGCTCATACCCTTTCCCTGCATTTGTGTATAGAATAAACCATTTAAGTACTACATCACAACCATTAAGCACCGATACTTTTACAGTTAATGTTGGCTATATGCCATTAGATGCTGGTGGTAAACCTAGAGATATAACATCAGTTATTGATGTGCCTTTTTTTAATATACTTTGGGTAATTGGTGCTGTGGCTTTATTAGTGTTTTTAATTATTATTTGGCTGTTGTACAGGTATTTAAATAAAAAATATAAAAACCCTTATGCAACCAATGCAAAAACTGCTTACCAACTAGCTATGTTAGCATTGCAAAATGTAAAGGAAGCTAATAAAACTCAAAGCCTAACCATAAAAGATTATCACACAGCATTAGCTACTATTTTAAAAAACTATGTAGGTAGTATTAGCAATCAAAATATATTGCATAATACCAGTAATCAAATTTTACAAAAACTGCAAGCACATCAGTTAAAGGCAGAAACCGCTGCACAAACTGTGGAGGCTTTGCAAACTGGCGACGCAGTAAAATTTGCAAAATACCAAGCTAGTTTATTAGAAAATGAAGCAGCTTTGCAATATTTACAAAATACTATTACAGAAATACATCAATCTCAACAAATAAAACCATAGCCTTTGCTTTTTGATTATTTTAACGATATAGAATTTTCACAACCATATTTATTAGGCTTGCTTATACTGCTTCCGTTACTTACTATTTGGTATGTAAAAACAAATAATAAACGCAGCGCAGGCATCGCCGTATCTACCATTGCAGCAAAAGGAATTACTAGTTTTAAAACATCATCAAGGCATTTACTTTTTATTTGTAGGTTGTTAAGCATTGGTTTTTTAATAGTTGCTATTGCTAACCCCCAAACAAAAAATGTAGAGCAACATACTGAGGGAGAAGGTATAGATATAGTTTTGTGTTTAGATGTTAGTGGTAGTATGACAGCACAAGATCTTACGCCCAACCGTTTAGAAGCTGCAAAAGTAGTAGCCATAAACTTTGTAAATAATAGACCAACAGATAGAATAGGAATTGTGATTTTTGCTGGCGAAAGTTTTACGCAATGCCCACTTACTACAGATCATAATGTGCTAACACAAGCCATACAAAATATACACAGTGGGTTGTTAGAAGATGGTACTGCAATAGGCTCAGGACTTGGCACAAGTGTAGATAGATTAAGAACTAGCACCTCCAAAACAAAAATTGTAGTGCTATTAACTGATGGAGAAAATAATGGTGGATTAATAGACCCTAAAACCGCTAAAGAAATTGCAAAAGCTTTTGGTATAAAAGTATATACCATTGGCGTGGGTACAGATGGCTTTGCACCACAACCCATGCAAACACCACTTGGTGTGCAAATAAAACAAGTAAAAGTAAGTATAGACGAGAAGTTACTTAAAGAAATTGCTGGTGAAACTGGTGGCCAATATTTTAGGGCAAAAGATAACGATGGCCTAAATGGTATTTATGCTACCATAAACCAACTTGAAAAAAGTAAGGTAGATATTAGTACTTCCACAAAATTTTCAGATAAGTTTTTGCCCTTTGCTGCCGCTGCAGCTTTACTTTTATTAATAGAAATATTATTGAGATATTTGGTTTTTAGGAAATTTCCTTAAGTAAATATTTATATTATCTTCATTTACCCAGTTCAAATTTTTAGTACACCAACCTTACAATATTCATTTATTT
>JANMAV010000211.1:0-3910 GCA_031360055.1 Ferruginibacter sp. | reverse complement strand
TAATACCAAAGCCTAGCTTCAACTTTTTTTAAATATTGCAGGGTGCTTTTTTTTATAACTTTTCTTTTCACAGTTTGCCCTCTTACATAAATTGATTTCCAACCGCTAAAAAAAGTCTTGATGTCAAATTTTGATTTTATTAAAAATTCGAAACTCCAAAGTAATGGAGTAGTAATGCAATAAATTAAGGGCAAATACCTAAAAGCAACTATTGTTTTATTTACCCACATCATTTTTAATTTTTCATTTACAGGTTTTCTGCCATTTGGCGATTCTTTATGGAGTACAACTAATGAACTATCATATTTTATTGTGTATCCTAAATCCAATAATCTATAGCTGAAATCATACTCTTCCATTCCATAAAAAAAATCTTCAGGATAATTATTTACTTTAAGCCATGCAGTTTTTAATTTAGCATTTGCACATCCTGCGTAATAAGGGGCATAAAAATGATCCAATAATTTATATTCATTAAATTTTTTGTGAGGTAAAGCAGTTTGTTGTAATTGCATTGTACTCTTGTACAAAACTTTATAAGCTACAACACCAATTGTGTCTTCATTGAAAGATGTAATTATTTTAGATAGTGTATGTGGGTCAGTTAGATTAACATCATCATCAATATAAAAAAATATGTCACCCGTTGCGTATTTGCTAGCATGGTTTCTTCCTTTGGCAACTCCTAAATTTTCATCTGAATCTATGTACTTAAAAGGTATGTGATTGTTTGTTTGTACAAATGTTATTACTGCTTCATAATTATTTGTTGATGCGTTATTTAAAATTATTACTTCGTTTAAGAGCTCAATATCTTTTAATAAACTTATATCATTACACAGTTCCAATAAATCATCTTCTCTATTATAAGAAATAATAATAATGCTGATTTTTTTTGGATTTGCCATACCATTGTGCTTCAAAATATTTTATTAATATTTAATTAATATCAAATTATTAAAGAGTTGTTCTCCTTCAAACTAATTTAACTTGTTTTATTATTTTGTTTTAGTTCTAGAAGAACTGCTAAAAGCACTACTAAAAATACCAACCAACCTGCAACTGCACTTATTTTACTACTTGTATAAAATATAGATGGCTCAAATTTAAACTCAATAGTATGCTGCCCAGCAGGCACTACCATTGCTCTAAGCACATAGTTTGCTTTAAAGTATGGGGCAGGTTTGCCTTCAATATAGGCTTTCCAATCTTTATAATATATTTCGCTAAATAGGGCTACGTTGTTGCTGTTGCTATTGCTTTTATAGGTTATGGCTTCGTTATCAAAACTTGTTTGGGTTATGGTAGCAGTACTATCGGCAGGGGAGTAGGCTGTTACTAGTGGTTTAAAGCTATCATCAACCACAGCAGTATCTTTTGTGTTTAGCCCTGTTAAAGCTTTCATTTCGGCCACTGGCCCGTTTACAAAGTTTACTTGTTTTACAAACCAAGCATTGCCCAAAGCATCGGGGTTTTGTACGGCGGTAATTTTATCTGCTTGCCCAGTTATTATATATTTGGCATTAAGCATATTAAGCACTGCAGGGTTAGGTTGCCCACTTAGTTGGTAAGTACTTAAATCATCATAAATGCCCATTTTTGCTGCATGGTAGCCACCAATGCTTTTATGGTAGTAGCTTGTTTTTGCTTCTTGAAATGGGTCGCCGCCAGCAGCATTAAATACCCTAAAGTTGGGATCCTTATCAGCCAATATAATTTCATCAGCAGCCGTTTTTTTCCATTCGTTAGCTTCATAACTATCTTTAGCATCGTAACTTTTATTGTTTAAATAGTGTACATCCATGCTAATTAAATCTACAAAACTGGCAACAGTTACTAATATAACCATAACCAATGCTTTAATTTTTTGCAAAAGGAATAGCCAAATTATGCCAGCAGCAAATAATATAAAAGTAAAACTTCTAAAAATATCTGTCAAAAATAGTCCTGCCCTATCTTTTTGTAAAGCCGTAACTACACCTCTTGCCACTTTTTCAGCATCGGGATTTTGTTGTAATTGAAACACCCAATTTTCATATACTTGGTTATCTCTTTGGCCTTTGTACTGCTCATTTAAAGCGGCATATTTGGTTTGAAAATCAGCTGCTTTACTTTGCCATAATGTATTAAATGCATTAGTACGTTCCCTATTTTCGTTACCAAAGTTTGAGGTAGTATAAAACCCTAACCCTAACGCAAACACTGCTGCAGTGGTTATTAAGCCTTTTTTAAAAGCTTGCTTTGAAAAAATAGTATCTGTGTTACTACACAACTTATCCATTACTAATACAGCCATAATTGGCACCAATATTTGTGGTATTACCAAGGCCATGGTTGGTACCCTAAATTTGTTGTACAGGGGTAGGTAGTTAAATAAAAATGTATTGAAGCCATCTAAATTACTTCCTAATGCTAGTAAAATACCCAGTATAGTACCGGTTATAATCCACCATTTGTGTTTAGCATCTACATAAAAAATACCAAATAAAAATAAGAAACAAATTATTGCTCCTAAATACACTGGGCCATTGGTAAAAGGTTGGTCACCCCAATAAACACTTTGGCTCATTTGCTGTGCAATTTGCTCAGCAGGAGCTTGAGGAAACTGTTCCGTCATATAACTTACTACTTTGGCATTGTCGCTAAGTTGTGGAAAAAGATAATTCTCTCCATCTCTACTTGCATAATAAGAGCCATAACCCATTACACCCGGAAAAATAAGGCTCATAGTTTCTGCTCTGCCATAGCTCCATTGAAAAGCATACTCTTTACTCAAGCCTGTAGTTTTGCCATTTGTAGGTTTTGTATTGGCTTCACTCTCATTCATTACTAATTGGCCACCACGTTTGCTATATTTTGCATAATCGTATGTAGGAAAAATTGTAATTGCATTTACCGCTACACCTAAAATACCAGCTAAAAACAATAGCCCTATTGGTTTTAATATTGTTGATGCCTGCTTACTTTTAATTTGGTTGGCAATAAAAAACGCTGTAATAATACCTAATATTAAGAAAGCATAATAGCTAATTTGTTGGTGCCCTTGTGCTATTTGTAAGGCCGTAAAAAGTGCCGTAAGCCCAAAGCCAAGTATATATTTTTTATCAAACAACAACAACACAGCTCCTATAAGTGCCGGTGTGTAAGCAAGGGTAAGCATTTTAGTATCATGGCCTGCGGTTATAATAATTGGGCTGTATGTACAATAAGCAAACGCTAATGCACCTAAAATACCAACATAAGGGCGTAAGCGTAGGCAAACACATAAAAAGTAAAAACTAATACATGCTAAAAAGAAAAAATTCATTGGCTTTGGTAGCCATAGTTGAAAAACTTTATCTACAATTCCTAATGGGCTAAAAGCACCATCAATAGCTATTTGGTAAGCAGGCATACCACCAAACATGGTAGTAACCCATAATGGAAAATGACCATTTTTTTCCTTATACTCAAACGATTGGTGGCTCATCGCTTGCCAGCTACTCACATCAGATTGTTTTAAAATACTGTTGCTTTCTAACGCAGGTTTGCAAAATATGGCTGCAACTAATAAAAATATGGCAACTGCAATAATATGTGGTACAAGCTTTTTAAAATCAAAATTTTTCATTAACCCAAAATTTAAGTACCGCAAATTAATGCTAAAAAACTAATAAAAATGGTACGATAAAGTAGTAATTAAACAAATTATTTTGCCTCACAAAAAAAAATGTATATTTTTGCTGCCCAATTCAAAATAGTAGTCGTAGCTCAGTTGGTTAGAGTCCCTACACAAATGTAGGGATGATACTAAGGGGCAAAAACTAAATAATAGTAAATGGTAGTCAAAGCTCAGTTGGTTAGAGTCCCTACACAAATGTAGGGATGATACTAAGGGGCAAAAACTAAATAATAGTAAATGGTAGTCGTA
>JANMAV010000159.1:0-6142 GCA_031360055.1 Ferruginibacter sp. | reverse complement strand
CATAAATACAAAAACAATTATGATTACCAGTTAGCTATTGTATTGCTTAATAATGTGTACTACATGACAAATGAGGCCACTTTACTTATTGAAAATGAAGCACTTTTTTCACCTATAAGTCAATTGCATTATGAGTTTTATAATGATGAAGAAGTTATAAAAAAATACCTTTATACTTACTCCGATTTACAGTGTATTGTTGGTACAAAATATATGCCTTTTGGCAAAGCACAACAACCAACTATTTTTGATTATGCTGATGGTGTAGACACTATGGCATTTTTAATTGGCTTGTAAATTTGCTTTTGTCTCTAATTTATTGTTAAATAGGGTTGGAAGTAACTAACATTTTGGCAGCCTATCGTTAATTTGTATAGTAAAGGCATTAAATTTGAACTAAGCCATTACACAAATAATAACAATTTAAAAACTCATAGTATTATGAAATTTAAACAAATTGCATTTACGGTAGCTATCAGCGCTTTTACCACATTAGGCGTTGTTTGGGGATACGGTAAATATTTAAAAAATGATGCCACTTACGGAGGCCAACAAACTGGAATATTACCAAGCAATTATGCCAAACAAACTGGTTTTTTTGATGGTACAACAGCACCGGTAGGGGCAATTGATTTTACAGCACCTGCTGCTGCAGCTACCCCTGCAGTTGTGCACATTAAAACTAAAACAAACGCAAAGCAGGTAAGTAATAGTTTACCAAAGCGCCAGCAAAACCCATTTGGCGATATGTTTGGAGATGATGATATGTTTGAACAATTTTTTGGTAGAAGAAATAATATAATTCCAGAGCAAAAAGCTAGTGGATCAGGGGTGTTAATTAGTGATGATGGATACATTGTAACAAACAACCACGTGGTAGCAAATGCTGATGAAATTACGGTAACCTTAAGTAATAAAAAAACCTATAAAGCAAAGGTAATAGGTACGGACCCAGCTTATGATTTAGCTGTAATAAAAGTTGAAGCATCTGGCTTGCCTTACCTTATTTATGGCAATAGCGATGATGTAAAAATTGGACAATGGGTTTTGGCCATAGGGTATCCTTTAAATTTAGAAACCACTGTAACCGCTGGTATAGTTAGTGCTAAAGCACGTAGCCTTGGTTTAAATAAAGATAAAGGTGGGTTGCCAGGTATTGAGTCATTTATACAAACTGATGCTGCTGTTAATATGGGTAATAGTGGTGGAGCATTAATTAATACTGATGGAAAAATTATAGGTATAAATTCTGCCATTGCATCGCCAACTGGATATTACTCTGGTTACAGCTATGCTATACCCGTAAATATTGCTAAAAAAGTTGTAGATGATATAATAAAATTTGGAACAGTGCAAAGAGCATATTTAGGAATACAATATGCACCGGCTAGCGATATGAGTGATGAGGATAAAAAGAGAGCTGGTATACCCTTAGATGCTTATGGCATTATAACTACTGACGTACCGAAGGATGGTGGCGCTTTTGCAGCAGGTATAAAAAAAGGTGATCAAATTACTAAAATTAATGGATCAGAAGTTAGTAGTGGTGCAGAGTTACAAGATCAAGTTAGCCGATTTAAACCAGGCGATAAAGTTGCAGTTACTTATGTTAGAGATGGTAAAGAAGGTGTTGCAAACATTACTTTAAAAAATAAAGCTGGTAATTACGATGTTGTAAAAGGCGAAGTAGCAGCAGATAAATTAGGAGCTGATTTGGTAACCTTAGATAGTAAAAAAGCAAAAGAATATGGAGTGAGTGGTGGTGTTTTGGTTAAAAAAATAAAGGCTGATGGAGCTATTGATAAACAAAGTAGAATGAAAGATGGTTTTGTAATTTTAAAAATAAATAATAAAACTATTAGCACTTTAGATGAATTAAAAACAACCATAGGTACTGAAAAAGATATTACTGTTAGTGGGTTTTACCCAGGTTATGATGGGCTGTATGAATACCCTTTAAATTTAGATGATGAATAATTAATAAGCATAAAATAAAAAAGGCTGTTTCAAAAATTGAAACAGCCTTTTTTAGTTATACCCTAACCATATGTAGCCTGTATTTTACAATTTTTGTTAGTAAAGTTTTAGGTAGTTTTTTATCTAATGGTAATTGTATTGCACCTTTAGAAGTTTTGTATAGTTTCAACTCGTTAGCAAAAAACTCAATAGGTTTTGATGTGGGATAAAAACCTATGTGGTGCTTATATGCAGCAAAATAAACTAATACTTTTTGTTGTTTAAATGCAGGCATGTTATAGCTTATAACTTCTATAGCTTTTGGTGCAGCTGCTTGTATAATTGCTCTTAATTGTTGTAAAAGTATCTGAGTGTTTTCCGGGAAACCTGCAATATAATCATCAATATTTGTTGATATTTTTTGCATGTAAAGTTTGATTTTATTTTACTAAAACTACATACGAACCTGCATTTGCATTAAATATAATTTTCTCATAAACTTCTACTTTTTGCTCAGTAAAAAAGTTAGTAAAATTACCTTCCACATTTTTTATTAGTATGTGTTCCTGTACTCTAAAGTTATTTAAATTTAGTAAAACAACTATACAATTGTCATTTTTTTTAATTGTAAAACCAAGTATGTTTTTAGCAATTAAATTTTCTATAAAAACAAATTCATTGTTTTCAAAAACATATTTGTATAATCTACGTAGAGATAATAGCTTTTTATAAAATTGGTGCAGTGCTGGCTCTTTTGTGAAACCGATTGTATCTCTATCAAAAAATTGCAAACGCTTTTTATTTGGAATTTCTTGTCCACTGTATATCAATGGTACACTATCATATAAGCAACTAAATACTGCTAATGGTTCTGCAAAAATGCCATACTTTTCGTACTCAGTTCCGTTCCAACTATTTTCATCGTGGTTGCTGGTAAAGTACATTCTTAGTGCATTTTCAGGAAAAGTTTTATTTATAGTTTCTAATGCTGTAATACAATCCCTTAATGGTTTTTCGCCTTTTACAAATAGCTCAATATGATGCATCCATTGCCATGTGTATGAAACATCAAATGCATCATGATAATGTGGATCTTCAGTTTCGGCCAACCATACTAAATCTTTTTTAGATGATGAAAGTTGAAGTCTTGCATTTTTCCAAAAGGGTAGTGGAGTAAGGTGTGCCAAATCTGCTCTAAAACCATCTATATCAAATTTTTTAACCCAAAAATCCATTGCTTTTATCATGGCAACTTGTTGAGCTGGGTTGCTATGGTTTATTTGAATAACATCATCCCAATCATAAGCATTTATAAATTTGCCTTCTTCATTTTGTACAAAAAAATCGGGGTTAGTTGTGGTCCACACATTATCCCATGCAGCATGGTTTGCTACCCAATCTATAATAATTTTCATGCCTAGTGCATGTACTTCTAAAACTAAATTTTTAAAATCTTCTGCTGTGCCATATTCCTGATTTACTGAACAATAATCTTTTACTGAATAGTAGCTACCTAAAAAGCCTTTTCTATTTATTAGCCCAATAGGATGAATAGGCATTAACCATAAAATTTGTACACCCATATTTTTTAACCTGGGTAAATGGCTAGCAAATGCATTAAATGTGCCCTCAGTAGTATACTGCCTAATATTTACCTCATAAAAATTGCTTGATTTTAAAAATAAAGGCTGAGTAAAAAGTGAAGAAGGCATATAGATTTCTAGCTGTTTTAAATTTAAACCTAACTGTATTTAATGCTTTGTGTTATATAAGCAACTATTGTAGCTTTAATTTATTTAAAACCATAGTAGTTAAAAACTTTCTACAAATTGGCTTGTAATAAAAATAAAATACTTGTATTCCGTTTCAAGAAGCACAAGTTGAAACTTTGGCAAAAAAATGATTATTTTTTGCTTTATTATATACTGCATTTCCCCAAAAACTTATGACCCCCAAACAAATAAAATGAGTTTTTTTATTATCTTCTAGTATCAGGTGTTGTTGATATTACAAATTCTTTTGGAGGTTTAGCAGCTTGTAAATTTTGTACAAAATAATCCCAACGCCTACGCATCATATAATAACTATCAGCACCGTAGCCATGTGTAGCATTTGGAAATATTAATAAATCAAAATCTTTATTAGCTTTTATTAATGCATCTACCACTAAAAAGCTATTTGATGGTGGAACATTATCATCCATATTACCATGAGCAATTAGTAATTTACCTTTTAAATTTTTTGCATTTAATTGGTTTGCTTGCATTTCATAATTGTCTTTATTTATTAAGCCAATATATCTTTCTCCCCAATCATCTTCATAATTTCTGTTATCATGGTTACCACTTTCACTAATCCCAACTTTGTAAAATTCAGGAAAACTAAACATAGCATCGGCAGTAGCATAACCACCACCTGAGTGGCCCCAAACACCAACTCTATCTAAATCAATAAAAGAATATCGTTGTTGTAATTGTTTTAAACCACTTATTTGGTCAGGCAATGTATTGTCTCCCATATTTCCATAACAGGCATCGTGAAATGCTTTTGAACGATTAGGATTACAACTGCCTTCTATTATAACTACAACAAAACCAAGTTCTGCCAGTGCTTGATGATCGCTAGAGCCTATTGCAGAAAAGCCCCATGAACCAACACCACCGCCTTGTGGGCCAGGATAAATATAATTTATTACCGGATATTTTTTTGCTACATCAATATTTGATGGTTGGTACATAATGCCATACAAATCAAACAAGCCGCTAGCTGATTTTACGGTAAACGGTATTGGTGTTTTCCAACCTGTAGCAACTAACCGACTGATATCTGCTTTTTCTAAAACTGTTATTTGTTTGCCATTTATATCTCTTAACACTGCTGTGTTTGCTACATCCTGTTTTGAAAAATTATCTACAAAATATTTCCCATCTTCTGAAATATTTATGTTGTGGTTTCCAGCTTCTGGTGTAAGTAGTTTTAAATTTTTACCGCTAAAATCTATTGTGTAATAATAATTAAAATATGGATTTTGTCCAGCTTCTTTGCCTTTTGCTTCAAATAAAATAGTACGTTTTTTTTCATCTACTACTAAAACATCTGTCACTACAAAATTTCCTTTTGTAATTTGGTTTTTTAGTTTTCCTGTAGCTATATCATATAGGTACAAATGCCCCCAGTTATCTCTTTCGCTAAACCAAATTATTTCGTTACTTGCAGGCAAATATCTCCAATTACTATTTTTCCAACCACTTTCAAATTGTGTAGCTACAGTTTCTTCTAATACATCTTTTACATCTCCTGTTACTGCATCTGCAATTCTTAGTGTTGCTTTTTTATGATCTCGTGGTGTTGATACAAAAGCTAATTTTGTGGCATCATCATTCCAAATATTGTCATCAAATGAGCCACCACAGCTAATATCATCGCAAAGTGTACTTCTATGATCATCAGCAGCGGTTTTTAATTTAATAATATTTCCATTAGTTACATCAATAATAACTCTATGTATTTTTACAATCTCTTTATCTTGTGGTAATGGGTATTTCCATTCGCTAAGCTCTGGTGCACCTACTTTTGTTTTTACCAAATACATACTACTTACATTCCTTTGATCTTGTTTAAATGTTGCAATTTTTTTTGAGTTTGGTGCCCATATTAATATTGCTTTATCACTATGTGTCCACCCAGCGTTATCAGTAGCATACCCAAAATCTTTTTCACCATCAGTTGTAAGTTGTGTTTCTGTTTTGGTTGCAATATCTTTTACATATAAATTCCAATTTTTTATAAAGGCAACTTTCTGGCCATCTGGCGATAAAATTTCTGTGTATTTTACAGAAGGGGTTTTACCTTGCATTGCTGGTAATGATAGTTCCTCTTTTTTTTGTGCAACCTTTTTGCTACCATCTTTCACAGCAACTTTTACATACTCAATACCTGTGGCAGTTTTCACATTGTACCAAAAGTTTCCATCAGGTAGCCATTGTGGATTTACATTATTTCTATCTATTAATTTGTTTAAATTAGCCCCTAGCTTATTTACTGCATTGTAATAATCAGCAGAGGTAAATATTTTTTGTGTTTGAGAAGAGGCATTTAAAATTGCCAATGTACATATTACAAGAAAGTATTTTTTCATATATAAAAATTAAATTAAAACAAATGTAAATCTATTATATAAAAACTG
>JANMAV010000104.1:0-5558 GCA_031360055.1 Ferruginibacter sp. | reverse complement strand
TGCGCTTAAATTGTTTCAGGATGACCCCGAGACTGATGCGATTATTATGATTGGTGAAATTGGTGGGACAGCCGAAGAAGAAGCTGCTGAGTATATTCAATCAAATGTGACCAAGCCAGTTGTGGGTTATATTGCCGGTGTAACAGCTCCAAAGGGCAAACGTATGGGCCATGCAGGTGCAATAGTAGGTGGCGAAGATGATACGGCAGCAGCAAAAATGAAAATTATGGCTGAATGTGGTATACATGTAGTAGCAAGCCCTGCTGATATTGGTAAAACAATGGCAGAAGCTATAAAAAAATAATTAAATTTTAAAAAATAAAAACGACCCTTTGCTAATAGTAAAGGGTTATTTTTTTGCACAATTATGAGCATAATTTGAAAGAAAAATAGTATTTATTAACCTCATACTGTGTAAATTTTTGCCATTTATTACATATTTTTTGAATCAGTTTAATATGATTGTATACCATATATATTTAGGCATTTTTATTGTTATACCTATATAAATTACTAAAAACTATAATTATGACTACAAAAAAAACAACCAACATTTTTTTAAGTGTTGCCACATCAGCTTTATTATTTACAGCATGTACCAGTAACGATACTGGAGGTAGTACTGTAACTACTGTAACAACTGATAGTTCTAAAATGCCCACTACAATGGTTACTGACTCTACCAACATTACCCCAAAAACAACTGAAGGAGCAATGGCGCCATCTACTACTGATACAGGAGCTGCAAAAAACAATAAAATGGTAATGAAAACTGGTGCAGCTAAACCAGATGCAACAAAAAAAGGTAAAAAAGGTACAGTTGCCGCAGTAGATAAATTAAATATAACAACTACTGGCGATATGAAACCCGATGCAACCGGTGTATATAAAGCTGTTGATTATATTCCCTCATTCCCTGGTGGGTATGTAGGCTTGCAAAAGTATTTTGATAAAAATATTGAGTATCCTCAAGATGCTTCAAATGAAGGTGTAGAAGGTACCGTAAAAGTGAATTTTACAATTGATGAAACTGGTAAAATCTCTGCATCTACAGTTGAGGGTGAGCAACAAGGATATGGTTTAGATGAAGAAGCATTAAGAGTTATAAATAAAATGCCCAATTGGAACCCCGGTAAAATAAAAGGTAAACCAGTAAAAGTAAACTTTACATTACCAGTAAAATTTGAGTTGAGGTAATTAAAAACATTTATAATAAAAAGGTAGAAAGTTTTATTACTTTTTACCTTTTTTATTATCTGATAAAAAATTTATGAAATTATAGGTTTGCCATAAATTTTTCTTTTGAAATACTTAGTGTATTTAAAATTTGTTTTACAATAAATTCTGGAACTGGTGTTACATGTGTTGAAGTGTTATACCTCTTATAAGCCCTTGTTTATACCATGTTTGATGGCAACCTGTTGTTCTCTGTAAAGTTAAACCTTCAGCCTTTAAAAATTTTTGCATTGTACGCAATGGTATGTTTGATAATTTTACCATTACATTGCTACTGCTACACTGCTTTTTTAAAAAGGCATATTGTAAACAATGTCTTTCAATTTATCATCTATTTGTAAAAGGGTCTTAAAATTGGGTGTAGTTAATTTGCTGCTTTTATTATTTATTTTCCAACCTATGCGTTGTAAATCTTTTCCTAATGTGTTATGTTCTGTTGGAGTGTTAAAATATTCTTGCATGACAATTTGTAAGCTAAATGTATTCTCAGCTTTAGTATTGCCGTAGCCTGTAAGTTGTGAAGCTGTTATGAAAGCAAAATGAATATTATTTTCTTCAAATAAAATAGCAGGAGTATGCAAATTTATTTTCTTTTTGCTGTTTTGCAATTCAATTTTAAATTGGTAATCTAGCAAGTATGCAAGGTAGTATTTTTATAATTTTTGAATGACAGTTTTACTTACTCATAAAAACAAAAGTCGGGGCCATTGTAAACAGCTCCGACTTTTATTAAGTTAAAAACTTGTTATCCCATTTTCTTCTTCAAATTTTCATCAATAGCATCTAAA
Organism: Ferruginibacter sp.; assembly: GCA_031360055.1. Classification (GTDB taxonomy): domain Bacteria; phylum Bacteroidota; class Bacteroidia; order Chitinophagales; family Chitinophagaceae; genus Ferruginibacter. Next base: position 3,534 of record JANMAV010000104.1, on the reverse strand, counting down.
AATTCTTCGGTATATAAATAGTGGGCTCCATGCTCTACCTTATTACCATGTATGCATACAGCTAAATCTTTTGTCATTTTTCCACTTTCTACAGTTTCAATACATACGGTTTCTAAATCGTTACAAAAATCAATTAGTGGTTGGTTATTATCTAACTTACCTCTAAAAGCTAGGCCTCTAGTCCATGCAAATATAGATGCAATGGGGTTTGTAGAAGTTGGTTTACCTTTTTGGTGATCTCTGTAATGCCTAGTAACGGTACCATGTGCAGCTTCAGATTCCATTGTTTGCCCATCTGGGGTAACTAAAACTGAGGTCATTAATCCTAAGCTACCAAAGCCTTGTGCAACAGTATCGCTTTGTACATCGCCATCATAATTTTTACAAGCCCATACAAAATTTCCGTTCCATTTTAAGGCACTAGCTACCATATCATCTATTAAGCGATGCTCATAAGTAATGCCTGCTGCTGCATAGCTTGCTTTAAATTCATTTTGATATACTTCTTCAAAAATATCTTTAAACCTACCATCGTACTTTTTTAAGATGGTATTTTTTGTTGAAAGATACAATGGCCATTTTTTGCTTAAAGCCATGTTCATACAGCTACGGGCAAAACCATAAATACTTTCATCTGTATTGTACATGGCCATAGCAACACCATCGCCTTTATAATTATATACCTCAAAAACTTGAGCATCACCACCACCATCTGGTGTAAAGGTCATGGTAAGTTTTCCTTTACCTTTTATTACAGTATCAGTTGCTCTATATTGATCTCCAAATGCATGGCGACCAACAATAATTGGGGCCGTCCAATTAGTAACCAAACGAGGAACATTTTGCATTACAATTGGCTCACGAAAAACGGTACCATCTAAAATATTACGAATAGTTCCGTTAGGCGATTTCCACATTTGCTTAAGCTTAAATTCTTCCACTCTTTGCTCATCAGGTGTTATGGTAGCACACTTAATACCTACTCCACATTCTTTTATGGCATTGGCTGCATCTATGGTTACTTGGTCGTTAGTTTCATCTCTATACTCCATACCCAAATCAAAGTATTGAATAGGCACATCTAAGTAAGGAAGTATTAGTTTATCTTTTATAAACTTCCATATAATTCTTGTCATTTCATCGCCATCAAGCTCCACTACGGGGTTGGCTACTTTAATTTTGCTCATGTTTTATTGTTGGTTATAAATTTTTAGTGAAGTGTGTTTTGCTATGTTATCAAAATCTTTATCGTTGTGTACTAATTCAAAATTATACTCTATACAAAACCAAGCAATTAGACAATCATTTGCTTTACGAATAGTAACGCCTTTTTTGCGTAAAAACCTGTACAATAGTGCTGCTTGTAAAGCTGCATCTACATTGTTGTAAGCTATTTGTTTAAAACCTAAAAATGTATCTCTTACTAATTTAAAAACAGCATCATCATTTATACCTTGCAATATTTCTTGCATTACAATAGGTACCATTATTACGTTGTTAGTATCTAACAGTTTATTTAAAAGTAATATTTGTGAATTATTTCTTTTGTTAAAATAATCTATCCAAACACTGGTATCAACGATCTTCCCATTTGTCATACGTTCTCATTTTTTCTAAATCGCCTACCCATACATTTTTACCTTGCAACTGCTTAAATTTTTCAACTCTTCGTATTTGAAGCATTTCTTTTAATGCTGTATTTACCAAATCTTTTTTTACAGATATATTAGTAACCTTCATTGCTTCCTTTAATAATTTATCATCTATATCAATATTGGTTCTCATTTTTATTGATTTTTGCTATACACAAATATATCGCTTTTTATACACATAATAAATAAGCCCCAACAAATTTTTGAGGCTTATTTATTTTTAAAAAAATATAGGTAACCTCTACAAATTCTTAATAATTTCATCGGCAAATTCACTCGTTTTAAGTAACGTACCTTCTTTCATTAGGTTGTAAAAATCTATGGTTACGGTTTTATTACGTATCGTTTTCGCTACTGCATTGGTAATTAAATCAGCAGCATCTCTCCAGCCCATATATTCCAACATCATTACACCACTTAAAATAACGGAGCTTGGGTTCATGGTATTTGTATTGGCAAACCTAGGTGCAGTACCATGTGTAGCTTCAAAAACGGCATGGCCAGTAAGGTAATTAATATTTGCTCCAGGTGCAATGCCAATGCCACCAACTTGTGCTGCCAATGCATCTGAAATATAATCGCCATTAAGGTTAAGGGTAGCAATTACACTATAGTCTTGTGGGGCAAGTAAGGCTTGTTGTAAAAAATTATCTGCAATAGCATCTTTAATAATTACTTTGCCACCTATTGCACTAATTTTCATTTCTTCATTTGCTACAGCTTCACCACTTTCTTTTTTAGTTTTTTCCCACTGTTGCCAAGTATATACTTGCCCTGCAAATTCTCTTTCAGCTAATTCATAACCCCATTGTTTAAAGGCTCCTTCAGTGTATTTCATAATATTACCTTTGTGTACAATGGTTACACTTGGCAGTTTTTGAGCAATGGCAAATTCAATAGCAGATCGTATTAAACGTTCGCTACCATCTTTACTTACAGGCTTTACACCAAGTGATGTAGTGGCCGGAAAACGAAATGCTTTTACACCCAATTCATCAACCAAAAAATTAAGTAATTTAGTAGCTTCTGGAGTACCCGTCATAAACTCAATACCAGCATAAATATCTTCAGTGTTTTCTCTAAAAATAGTCATGCTAACCTTTTCAGGCTGCCACATTGGGCTTGGCACACCTTCAAAATATTTTACAGGGCGTAAGCACACATATAAATCAAGCTCCTGCCTTAGTGCAACATTTAAGCTGCGTATGCCACCCCCTACAGGTGTAGTAAGTGGCCCCTTAATTGATAATAAATATTCTTTAAAAGCATTCATAGTTGCTTCGGGCATCCACTCTCCTGTTGCGTTAAAAGCTTCTTCGCCAGCCAATACTTTTAACCAATCAATTTTTTTGGTACCACTGTAAGCCTTTTGTACTGCTGCATCAAACACCCTTACACTGGCTGCCCAAATATCTGGCCCTATACCATCGCCTTCTATAAAAGGTATGGTAGGGTTATTAGGTACGGTAAGCACACCGTTTTGCATGGTTATTTTTTCAACTGCCATAAGTACAAATTATTGTGTTTTAAATAATTAATTTGCTGCAAAAGTACTTAAATAAGGATACAGTTTTATAAAGGAAATTCCATTTATGTAATTAAAAACAATAAATAAAAATGCAGTTGTACTTTTATACTCAAATAAAAAATATGAAAAACTTTAAAGTGATATTGATTGCGGTATTGGTAACTATTTTGTTAGCAGCTTGCAATAATGATGATAATAATGAAGATATTACCCCAACAGTAAATAAACAAGGAGCTGTAGAAACTGCCGTTACAGTTTTACCTTTAGATAGCCTAAATGATGTGTTAATTACTAAACATGCAGTTTGGTACAAAGGCAATAAATTAAAAGATATTGAGTATAGAGATACTGTAC
>JANMAV010000150.1:0-15021 GCA_031360055.1 Ferruginibacter sp. | reverse complement strand
AATAAATTCTGCTTTAGATAAATCAATTACTAAATTAGCATTATCAGGAATATTTTCAAAAACGGATTTTAGCTTTGGTTTGCTAAAAAAGGAAACATCTTTACGCATTCTTATTAAATAGTTATTGTTTTCTATAACTGTAAAAATGGCTGTTCTAAAATTGCTTCTTAAAATATAAAATACACTGGCCACAATACCAATTAATACCCCTTTTAATAAATCGGTAAAAACTATTGCCGATACAGTTATTATAAATGGCATAAATTGATCCCAACCTCTTTGGTAATAATCTTTAAATATAGTAATCTTAGCTAGTTTATAACCCGTAAATATCAATATGGCGGCCAATGCAGCCTTTGGTATAAGGTTTAGTACATTAGGCAAAAAAGCCACACAAATAAAAATTAGTAACCCATGAATTATGGTACTCATTTTTGTTTTAGCTCCTGAGTTTACGTTGGCACTACTACGTACAATTACACTTGTAAGGGGTAAACCACCAAGCATACCACTTACCATATTGCCAACACCTTGTGCTACAAGTTCTCTATTTGGGGGAGAAAATCTTTTTAATGGATCAAGTTTATCTACAGCTTCTAAACCCAACAAAGTTTCTAAAGATGCTACAAGGGCAAGTGTTACGGCTGTTATCCATACATCCTTATTGGTGATAAAACTAAAGTTTGGCAAATGAAAAAACGAGGCAAACTCAGCTCCACTTTTTGCAACAGGAATATTTACTAAATCAGCTTCTTTTATGGCAATAATGGTTGATGTATCGCTTAAGAAATAATGTAAAGAAATGCCTAAAATTACTACTATTAATGGCCCACTAAGTATATTAAATAGCTTTATTTTTTTCATGAAAGGGCGTTCAAATAAAATAAGTATTGCTATACCAACTAACCCAATTAAAACTGCCAAAGGTGTAAAATGATTAAGGGAATATATTACGGAGCTAAAAGTGTTTTCGCCAGAGGCTTGTATAAAAGTTTCATCTCCTTCAAAGTTTTTATCGTACCCAACTAAGTGAGGCAATTGTTTTAAAATGAGTATAATACCAATGGCAGCTAGCATTCCTTTAATAACACTATTTGGAATATAATCACCAATTACACCAAGTTTAAATAAGCCCATTAAAATTTGAATTACACCAGCTATTACTACAGCTAAAAAAAATGCTTCAACTGCTGGTACTTTTAAAACTGCAGCTGCAACTATTGCGGTTAACCCTGCTGCTGGCCCACTTACACTTAAATTACTGCCGCTTAATGCACCTACTACTATGCCACCAACTATGCCGCCAATAATACCTGAAAATTCATTTACACCACTTGCTACTGCAATGCCTAAGCAAAGTGGTATGGCTACTAAAAATACTACAATTGCTGAAGGGATATCCTTCCCTAAATTTTTAAAATAAGGCTGCATAAAATATGATTAAACTTGAATACATTAGACTATAAAATGGTAATACCATTGAATAGTTTAAAAAATAATTAAGGAGTAAAACGTAATTTATGAGTTTGGAGGGGGTGTAGTTACATCTACAGCGGGTGAAGGCAAAATGCAAAAAGTATGATTTATAAAAATCTTTTTGTGTGAAGAAGCTATAGAAAATTCTTCAAAAATTATACAATAAATATCTTTTATAGTTTCATTTTGTTGCTTTTTTTCAACTTCTTTCTCAATATCTTTTTCACTCAATTCATCATCTGTAATAGTAGTATCAAACATAAATTTACCAATTTCTTTAACTGGTAAGCATTGAATGCTGATGATAAATAATAAAAATATTGAGAATAATTTTTTTAACATTTGAATTGCAAATATATGGTTGTATTTTTTTTTGCAACGTTATTTTTTTGTAAAATTTTGGTTCTAAAAATGTATGTTTTATTTGAAATTTAATGGAGCATTGTTTATAAAAATTTTCATGTAAATACTTTTTCCATTTTAATATTAGCTCTCTTATAGTGTGCATCGGTAGGTAATGGCACTTCTATAAAACCATATTTTTTGTATACATGTATGGCAGCTGATAAGCTGGTATTGGAATATAATATTAGTTTAGCTATGCCTAAAGTTTCTGCTTTTTTTATACAATGCTCCAACAAAGCTTTGCCTATACCTGCATTTTTATTGGTTTCGGTTACGGCCATCTTAGCTAATTCAAATTCAGTATCGCTTACTTTTATTAGAGATGCTGTGCCTACAATCTTATCATTTAATTGAGCAAAATAAATGTAACCACCTTTATCAAGAATATATTGTTGAGGGTCGGCCAATTGTATTTCGTCATTTGGTTCTACCTCAAAATACTTTTGCAACCACTCGTAATTAAGGGTTTTTATATGAGGTTTTAAAGCTTCGGTATAGTCTATTACTTGTAACATAATGTTAGTTTCACTTAAACGATGTTAATACAGCAATACGCCGATATTAGCGAAACAACGAAGGGAAAATATGGAATTCTTATTTAAAAAAAAACTGCATGAAGTTTATAAGTTATTTAAGTACAAATTTTACCCTTTGATTGCTTAGAAATAGGGTGTATTAATCTTGTGTTTTTTATCTCATATCTTGTGTCTTACATCTCATATCTAACATCTATTTTCTAAATGTTTAACCCACCACAAACACTAATAGTTTGCCCAGTTACATAACTTCCCATATCACTTGCTAAAAACATGGCTACGTTGGCAATATCTTCTCCGCTAGCAAACTTGCCCAATGGTATGGCAGTTTTGTATTTATCTGATGCCTCACCTTCTTTTAAATAACTAGTCATATCGGTTTCCACAAAGCCTGGTGCTATTGCATTGCAACGTATATTACGACTACCAATTTCCTTGGCTATACTTTTTGTAAAGCCTATTATTCCTGCTTTGCTTGCTGCATAACTGCTTTGGCCTGCATTGCCAGTTTCGCCTATAATGCTGCTCATGTTTATGATGCTTCCGCTACGGGCTTTCATCATTGGTTTTATTACTTGTTTAGTAATATTAAAAACGCTTTTTAAGTTTACAGTCATCACATCGTCCCACTGCTCGGGGGTCATTCTCATAAGCAAATTATCTTTACTTATGCCTGCATTGTTTACACAAATATCTATTTGGCCAAATTCTTTTACAACATCGGCAACAAAAATTTCAGCTGCTGCATAATCGCCAGCATTGGTTTGATAGCCTTTTGCTTTTACGCCAAATGCTTCTAGCTTTTGGGTGAGTGCTGCTGCTTTTTCTATACTGCTATCACTTACATAAGTAAAAGCAATATTACAGCCATGCTCTGCAAATTTTATTGCAATTGCCTCACCAATACCACGGGCTGCACCAGTTATTATGGCGGTTTTATTTTGTAATAATTTCATATTTTTTATTTAAATTTCAATAGTTTCTCTGTAAAGATATTTTATTTTATTTGGGCTATTTTTTTTATCTCCTCTAATATTTTTCTATCATTACTAAGTCTTGGTACTTTGTGCTGCCCACCTACTTTGCCTTTACGTTTTAACCATTGGGTAAATGTTCCTTGCGGCAGTGAGTGTACAATAGGCATGCTTAAAGCAATGTCTTTTTGCCGTTTGGCTTCATAATCGCTATTTTGGTTTTTAAGGGCAGCATCCATTTTAGTTGTAAAATCGGCTAGGTGGTTGGGTGGTTTTTCAAACTCAATAAGCCACTCATGTGCTCCATTATTATAGGCAGTAAAATAAATGGGTGCTGCTGTGTAATCGGTAACTATGCTGTTTGTTTGCTGTGCTGCTTGGGCAATGGCATTATCTGCATTGTCTATTATTACCTCTTCGCCAAAGGCGTTCATATAATGTTTTAGGCGGCCAGTTATTTTTATTTTGTAGGGGTTTAGTTGAGTAAACTCCACCGTATCTCCCATAACATAACGCCACAAACCACCTGTAGTACTTATTACAATAGCATAATTAGTATGTAGCTGTACGCCTGTAAGGCCAAGGGTTTTGGGGTTTGCCTTGCCATATTCATGTATTGGTAAAAACTCATAAAAAATGCCATGTTCAGTAAATAATAGCAACCCGTTGTCGTCAGGTTTTTCTTGCCCAGCAATGAAGCCTTCGCTGGCATTGTATATTTCTAAATAGTTTATAGGTTTACCAATTATAGTTTCAAATTGTTGGCGGTAGGGTATAAATGATACACCACCGTTAATATATAACTCTAAGTTTGGCCAAACTTCTGCAATTGTACTTTTGCCTTTAATTTCTAAAATTCTTTTTAATAATAGCAGCGTCCATGTGGGTACGCCTGCAAGGGAGGTAACATTTTCTTCAGCAGTTATTTGTGCTAGTTTTTCTATTTTTTCTTCCCATTCATCAAGCAATGCAATACTTAGCTCAGGTGTACGCAGCCACTGCCCCCAAAAAGGAGAATTTTGCATAAGCACAGCACTAAGGTCGCCACTGTGTATATTTTCGCTATGCTCATTAATTTGGTGTGAGCCACCAACTACTAGGCCTTTACCCGTTAATAAATCACTACTAGGGAAATTATTGTAATATTTTGTAAGTACATCTTTACTTGCCTTAAAATGGTTTTCGGCAAGGCTTTCATCACTTACAGGTATAAATTTACTTTTGTTGTTGCTTGTGCCACTACTTTTAGCAAACCATTGTACTGGGCTATTCCACAAAACATTTTCTTCTCCCTGCATCATACGTTCAATGTATGGCCGTACATCATCATACTCTTGTAAGGGTATTCTTTTTTTAAATTCTTTTATACTAAATAAGTTTGTGAAATTATATTTTTTTCCAAAAACTGTGTATTGAGCATCAGTAATTAATGACTGTAAAACCTGGCGTTGTGCCGCTGCAGGGTGGTTTATCCAATTGTAAATACGCTTGTAGCGTAGCCTTGCTATAAATGATATGGTTTTAGAAAGCAAATTCATATAGTTGCTAGCAAGATAAAAAATAAAGGCAAAATTTGGTTATCTATTTTTTTCGGCTATAATTTGCTACTATTCTTTTATAGCTGCTTACTTTATAATTGATGTTTTAAATTATCTATAAAAAAGTAAATCATTAAGTAATCATGTTTTTGTATTACTCACTCAGCTCCAACCATCTACTTTCCATAGCATCTAAACTGCTTATTATTTCAGTAACTCTATTTGATAGTTTTTGAATTTCGTCATAGCTAATATTGCTACTCATTTTAATTTCAAGGTCTGCTTTTTCTTTTTGTAGGGCTGGCATTTCAGCATCAATTTTTTGCAGCTCCACTTTTTCTTTAAAAGATAGTTTTTTGGGTGTATTAGCATTAGTAGGTGTGTCAGCCGCTTTTAATACTGGTTTTTCCTCAATACTTACCATATTCATTTTACCATCGTCTTTTTTGGTGCCTGCTTCTATTTCTTTTAAATAGCTACGGTATTGGGTATAGTTGCCTGGGTAATCTTTTATTATACCATCGCCTTCAAAGGCAAATAAATGCTCCACCATTCTATCCATAAAATAACGATCGTGGCTCACAATTAAAATACAGCCTGGAAAGTCCATCAAAAATTCTTCCAACGTACGCAACGTTTGCAAATCAAGGTCATTGGTAGGTTCATCTAATATTAAAAAATTAGGGTTTACAAAAAGCACACTCATTAAATGTAAGCGTCGTTTTTCCCCACCACTAAGCTTGCTTAATGGCGTAAATTGTTGCTGTGCATTAAAGCCAAATTTTTCCATAAACATGCTGGCACTAAGCTTTGTGCCATCGGCCAATGGAAAATACTCTGCCATATCTTTCACGTATTCAATAGCCCTTTTATCTTCTTTATATTGTAAACCCTCTTGGTTAAAGTTGCCAAATACCACGGTATCGCCATGGTTTATTTTACCACTATCTGGCTCCTCTTGCTGCAAGGCAATTTTTAAAAAGGTAGATTTACCAACACCATTTTTACCTACAATACCCACTCTTTCACCACGTTTAAACGTATAATCAAAACCCTTAATAATTACTTTATCTCCAAAGGCTTTGCTTACCTTTTTCATTTCTAAAATTTTGCCACCTAGCCTTGTCATTTTTACTTGTAGGCTTACTTCGGCATCTTCTTTTTTAACGGCTACTCTTTCTTCTACATCTTTAAAAGCATCTTGCCTGCTTTTACTTTTTACTGTTCTTGCTTTTGGTTGCTTACGCATCCACTCCAATTCTTTTCTAAATATGTTTTTATCTTTTTGAAATTCGCTGGCCTCTATCTCTTGCCTAAGGCTTTTTTGCTCTAAAAAATAATCGTAATCGCCTTTATATACAAAAAGCTTTTCTTCATCCATTTCTATTATTTCGTTACACACCGTATCAAGGAAATAACGATCATGGGTTACCAATAAAATAGTCATTTTATGGGTGCTTAAAAAATCTTCCAGCCATTCTATCATGCTCACATCAAGGTGGTTGGTGGGCTCATCTAATATTAGCAGGCAGCGGCCCTCGTGTAGTTGTGCCTCTATAAGACTTTGTGCTAATGCTACCCTTTTACGCTGGCCCCCACTAAGGGTATTCATTTTAGCTTCAAGATCATGTAGGTTAAGTTTGCCCAAAATTTGCTTTAGTTCACTCTCAAAACTCCAAGCATTTAGCTCTTCCATTTTGCCCATTATTTCGGTAAGCAAATCCATATCTTCACTACCTTCATCAAGGTATTTTTCGTAGGCACTTACGGTTTTAATGGTAGGGTTATCGAGGCGTAACACATTTTCTCTTATGCTTTTTTCTTCCATAAAAGGCGTATCCTGCTGTAGCATGATCACTTTTACATCTTTATGTACCCAAAGTGTGCCTTCATCAGGTGTATCTAACCCTGCAAAAATTTTAAGCAAAGTGCTTTTTCCAGTGCCGTTACGGGCTACAAAAGCTATTTTATCTCCTTCTTCTACATGAAATGATATGTTTTTAAACAGGGTACGAATACCAAAACTCTTACTAATATTTTCAACTGAGGCGTAATGCATAGCGGCAAAGATAGGGTGGGAATTTTTTATAGTTGTGATGCTAATTATTTTGTATTGATCACTAGTGTTGTAAGGTTTTAAGTTAAAATTAAAACTCAATAAAATAAATACTTTCAGATGATCATAAAAGTAATTTTCCTTTTAAATAGATTGAACTATATTCATTTGAATTGGCTTTTAGAAAAGTTTTTAAACGAATTGGTTAATAATTTTTAAAACGCTACTGAATATAGATAGATTTTAAATTCTCCAGTAACATATAATTATTACAATACGATTGTATACCGCTAAATAAATCCGAAAGCTATAAATAACTTAATACATATTAAAATTTTGTATTTATTTAAACATAAAAAAATAGCTAATATGTATAAATAAGTAGTTAAATTCAAATTCCTTTATGGCTATATTTGCAAAATAAAAAATGACAGGGTTATGAAAGTAGTAATATTAGCAGGTGGTTTAGGTACAAGGCTAATGGAAGAAACAGAATCAAGACCTAAGCCAATGGTAGAAATTGGTGGAAAACCAATTTTATGGCACATTATGAAAATATATGAACATTACGGTTTTAATGATTTTGTAATATGCCTAGGTTACAAATCGCATTTAATAAAAGAATATTTTTTAAATTATTATCTATATAATTCCGATGTAACTATTGAACTTGAAAAAAATAAAATTGATGTACATTTTTCAAACACAGAGTCGTTTAAAGTTACTTTGGTAGATACTGGTTTAAATACAAATACAGCTGGGCGTATTCAAAAAATTGAAAAATATGTAAAAGACGAAACTTTTTTACTAACCTATGGCGATGGTGTTTGCGATGTAAACTTAAGTGAACTTATAAAATTTCATAAAAAACAAAAAAAGTTAGTAACGCTTACTTCAGTACAAGTACCGGGTAGATTTGGCAATATTGATACAAATGAAGATGGTGTTGTACAAAGCTTTGAAGAAAAACCAGTAGGTGATGGAATGTGGATAAACGGAGGTTTTTTTGTGCTCGAAAGTGGCATATTTGATTATTTAAAAGGCGATATGGACAATGTGCAGTGGGAGAAAAAACCTTTAGTAGATATTGCAAACGATAACCAATTATCAGCTTATAAACATCACGGATTTTGGAAATGTATGGATGCCCTAAGAGATAGAATTGAACTAGAAAACATGTGGAATAATGACAATGCCAAATGGAAAATATGGAATTAAGTATATTGGATATTTACAAAGATAAAAAAGTTTTTATTACGGGTAATACTGGGTTTAAAGGCTCATGGTTGTCATTAATGATTAATCATTTTGGCGGTATAGTTACTGGCTATAGTTTACATCCAATAACAACCCCAAGCCATTTTGAATTGTTAGATAATAACAACGTAACCTATTTTGAAAATATTTTAAATCCCCAAAAGTTATATACAGCTATACAAAATAGCCAACCAGATATTATTTTTCACCTTGCAGCTCAACCATTAGTAAGGCAATCCTATATTGATCCTTTAAACACCTACCAAAGCAATGTAATTGGCACTTTAAATGTGTTAGAAGCAGCAAAAAAATGCAATAGTGTAAAAGCAATATTGCTTATAACCACTGATAAAGTATATGACAATAAGGAAACCTTTACCCCTTATAAAGAAGAAGACGAACTAGGTGGATATGATATGTATAGCTCATCGAAGGCATGTGCTGAAATTTTAATAAAATCGTATAGGAATTCTTTTTTAAACGTAAAAGATTACAAAATAAATCATAATATTTTATTAGCAACAGCAAGAGCTGGCAATGTAATAGGCGGGGGTGATTGGAGTAGCGATAGACTAATACCGGATATTGCAGTGGCTACCTCAAAAAAGCAAAAAGTGCTAATACGCAATCCATTATCCGTTAGGCCATGGCAACACGTTCTCGATTGCTTGTATGGGTATATGTTACTAGGAGCAAAATTATTACAAGAAAATACACTTTTTGCTGAACCTTTTAATTTTTCTCCCTCAAGTGCCGATGCTAAAACTGTGGAAGAAGTTGCCATAATAGCTAAGCAAACTTGGACTGACATTGAAATAGAATTTGGGGTACCTCCAGAAAATTTCCATGAAGCAGGCTTATTAATTTTAGATAATTCTAAAGCATTAAAGAGTTTAAATTGGAAACCAGTTTGGAACACAACAGAATCAATTGAAAAAACAATATTATGGTATAAAAATTATTACATTAAAAATAAAGTAATTAGCAAGGAACAAATAACTGAATTTTTTGACAAAGCTAAATTACCATAAGTATGAAATTTATTGCTAATGATATGGCTGGCTTATTTACCATTTCTTTAAAAAAATTAGAAGATGAAAGAGGTGCTTTTTCAAGAACCTTTTGTAAAAAAATATTTCAAGAGATAGGGTTCAATAAAGAATTTGTTCAAACAAATCAGTCGCAAAATACGCATAAAGGCACATTAAGAGGATTACATTTTCAGCAGCCACCATTTTCAGAAACAAAATTAATACGATGTATGCAGGGAAGTGTTTATGATGTGGCGGTAGATTTGAGAAAAAATTCACCAACATTTTTACAATATTTTGGAATTATTCTGTCAGCAGAAAATATGATGCAAATACTAATACCAAATGGGTTTGCTCATGGTTTTCAAACTTTAGAAGATAATACAACATTGTTATATCAACACACGGAATACTACACAAAAAATGCTGATGCAGGCTTGATGTATAACGACCCTGCTATAAATATAAAGTGGCCATTACCACCCGTTAAAATAAGTGATAAAGATAAAAGTTACACATTGTTAAATAATAAATTTAAAGGTTTAGAAATATGAATTGTAGATATTGTAAAGCATCATTAACGAACGAATTTGCTGATTTAGGCTTCAGCCCACCATCGAACGCTTTTTTAACCAAAGCCAACCTTAACGAACCTGAAGTCTTTTATCCATTAAAAATCATGGTTTGTAGTGAATGTTATTTGGTACAAATAGATGAGTTTGCAAAACATGACGATATTTTTAATTCAAACTATGTATATTTTTCATCTTTTTCTTCAAGTTGGCTAGCACATGCAAAAGCTTACACAGAAATGATGACCAAAAGGTTTTTATTAAATGACCAATCAACTGTAATAGAAATTGCTAGTAATGATGGGTACCTATTGCAATATTTTAAACAGCAAGGAATTAATGTTTTAGGGATTGAACCAACTGCAAATACAGCTGCTGCAGCAAAAGAAAAAGGCATTGATAGTATTGTAGAATTTTTTGGAGTTTCACTAGCAAAACTTTTAGTAGAAAAAGGTACTAAGGCAGATGTTTTGCTTGGAAATAATGTATTAGCTCATGTACCAGATATCAATGATTTTGTATCAGGCCTACCAATTTTATTAAAAGAAAATGGTGTTATTACTTTTGAGTTTCCACACCTTTTGCAATTAATAGATAAAAACCAATTTGACACCATTTATCATGAGCATTTTTGTTATTTATCTTTAATAGCTGTACAGGAAATATTTGCCAAACATGGATTGCAAATTTTTGATGTAGAAGAAGTAACCACACATGGAGGCTCATTAAGAATTTTTGCAAAACATATAAACGATACTACAAAAGTAATTACCCAAAACGTGGCTGATATACGTTTAAAAGAAGAGCAGTTTGGATTAAAAGATATTGCGGTTTACGAAAATTTTCAATCTAGTGCCGAAAAAGTAAAAAATGATTTTACACAATTTTTAATTGAGGCAAAAAACCAAGGCAAGTTAGTAGCTGCTTATGGCGCCGCGGCTAAAGGTAATACTCTTTTAAATTTTGCTGGCACTAAAAAAGATTTGTTACAATTTGTAGTAGATGCATCGCCCCACAAACAAAATAAATTTTTACCAGGGGTACATATACCAGTTTATGATGAAACTGTAATCAAAAACACTAAGCCTGATTATATAGTAATATTGCCATGGAATTTAAAGGACGAAATAGCTACACAGCTTGGTTATATAAAAGAGTGGGGAGGTAAATTTGTGGTAGCCGTTCCTAATTTACAAATTTTTTAAGTAATGAAAGTAGCAGTAACAGGCAGTACAGGCTTTATAGGAAACCATGTAGTAACATTATTGTTAAAACAAAATATTAAAGTAGTTGCAACCGGCACAAATATTCAAAAAGCAGAAAAAATCAGCTGGTTTAATGATGTTGATTTTATAGAATTAGATTTAAATAAAGAATTAGAAGAAAAAAAAATAAATAAAATAAGTTCATGTGATGTTTTAATACATTTGGCATGGAGTGGTTTACCAAATTATAAAGAGCTATTTCATTTTGAAAAAAATTTGTATACTCAATATAATTTTTTGAAATCGGTTATAGAAAAAGGTTTAAAGGAAGTTGCAATAACTGGAACGTGTTTTGAATATGGTATGAAGGAAGGGGCACTTCATACGGGTATGCTTGCCGATCCACAAAATTCTTACGCACTAGCAAAGGACAGCTTACGTAAATTTTTGCAGCAACTACAATTAAAAAGCGACTTTAAAATGAAATGGTTAAGACTATTTTACATGTATGGAGCTGGGCAATCTGAAAAATCAATATTATCTCAACTAGAAAAAGCATTACAAAATGGAGACAATCATTTTAATATGAGTGCTGGTGAGCAGTTAAGAGATTATTTAGCGGTGGAAGATGTAGCAAAATTTATTGTTGAAGCTGCTTTAAATAAAAACAAAAATGGTATTTATAATATTTGTAGCGGAATACCAATATCTATTAAGAAATTAGTTGAAAATTATTTAAAAGAAAATAATAAAAATATAAATTTAAACCTAGGATTTTATCCCTACACTGATTTTGAACCAATGGCATTTTGGGGTGAAAAATAATATCAAAATAAAAAATATTATTTAATATTCGTAAAATTTAAAGTATGTTTTTTATATAAATTACTTAAAAATGACGACAAAAATTATGTCAAGTTTAACTCAAGATGAATTGAGTGTGTATATTTCTAATCAATTAAATTGTTTCTTTCCAGATAAATTTGTTGTACATCCTAGCTTGTTAGTTAAAAATGTAGCAGTAGCTTTAGATCGCTTAAATTATTGTTTTAGTAAAGTTATTAACCATAGATATAATAATGGCAATAATTCAATCTACAATCATTTATATTCTGATCATAATATTGTATTTTATTGGTTCCTATCTAACACAATTTATAAAAATACGAACGATGAAAATTTAGCATCTAAATTATATTATTTGAACAAATCATTACATGGATTTGATTGTATGTATGATACAAATTTACCCGACATTTTTCTTATATTTCATGGTGTAGGCACAATGCTTGGCAAAGCTGAATACAAAGATTTCTTTATAGCAATGCAAGGTTGTACTGTTGGATCTCATAAAAATTCATATCCCAAAATGGGGAAGGGGGTTTCTTTAACAGCTAATTCATCAATAATTGGGGATTGTACAATTGGACATAGATGTAGCGTAAGTAGCGGCACTCAAATTTTTCAAAAAAATATGAGTAATGATGAAGTTGCATTCATAAATCCCACTACTGGCATTTTGGAGTGTAAACAATCCAATAAAAGTTATGGGGCACAATTTTTTAATGAAGATTTTAATAATTTATGAATGCAAAAAGAATTTTTCAATCTACTTCATTAAAAGTAAATATTGTTTCAAACTTTATTGGAAATGGGTGGCTAGCATTATTAAGTTTATTATTTATACCTATATATTTAAAATACATTGGTGCAGAAGGCTATGGTCTAATAGGTATTTTTTCAACTTTACAAGTTATTTTATCTTTACTTGATAGTAGTTTATCTACCACACTCAACAAACAAATATCTACCTTAATTGTTTTACCAAATACAGAGCAGCGAATAAGAAATATAACAAAAACTCTTTCAAATATTTATTGGGTTGTGGCAATTGTAGCAGGAATTATTTCATTAATTTTATCTCCCATTTTGGCAAAATATTGGGTACAGCCCAAAAATTTGAGTGTACATACTATAACCATGGCTTTTATTTTATTAAGTTTAAATTTAATATTTCAATTTCCTTTAAGCTTGTATAGTGGTGGTTTATTAGGTTTACAAAGGCAGATGGCATTAAATTTAATAAGGGTGATATTTGCTACATTAAAGTGTTTTGGAGCCTTAGGGATTTTTATATTTTTTTCAAATTCAGTATTGGTTTTTTTTGGTTGGTTTTTATTTATTTCAATTTTGCAAGTATTTACTCAAAGATTTTTTTTATGGTATTATTTACCAAAAGCGCCACATAAAGCAATTTTTGACAAGCAAGAATTGTTGGCACTAAAAGGATTTGCATTAGGGATGACAGCAATTAGCTTAACATCGATACTGTTAATGCAAATAGATAAAATTTTATTAAGTAAATTATTAAGTTTAGAGCAATTTGGATATTATACTATAGCTTGTTCTTTAGGTGCTATGGTATCACAAATGTTAAGCCCAATTACACAATCTTATTTTCCCAAAATTTCAAATTTAATAAGTCTTAATTTGCAAAAAGATTTAAAGAAAGTTTACCATCAAGCCTGCCAATTAAAAACTGTACTTGTAATGCCTGCCATGCTAATGCTAGTTTTTTTTGGAAAAGAATTAATTTTTATTTGGACAAAAAATGAAACTACTGTTGATAATACTTGGTTGGCATCTGCAATTTATGCTATTGGAGTAGGTATGAATGCCCTAATGCATATACCATATTTATTAACAATAGCAAATGGATGGACAAAATTTGCTTTTTATCAAAACATAGTTTTTTTAATAATAATGATTCCATTAACCATTTTCTTAACTATAAAATTTGGAGCAGTTGGGGGTGCTTTAAGCTGGGCAATTCTAAATACATCATACTTTTTTATATCGCCAATTCTAATTCATAAAAAATACTTAATTGGTGAAGCTAGTACTTGGTATTGGAAAGATAATATTTTGCCAACAATAGGCGCTGCCATTGTAATTACAATAGCTAAATTTTTAATTTTTAATAAAACTTATAGTACGCTTGTTGAGCTAATGTTGTTAATAATTACAGGTTTAATAGCAATAATTGCCTCTACATTTTTAGCTAATCAATTAAAAAAATCTTTAATTTTGTTTTTAAGACCTCAAAAACTTATATGATACCCAATCCATTAGTTTCTATAGTTATTACATCATATAATACCGGGCATTTTATTGAAAAAGCTATTACATCTGCCTTAGCACAGGATTATGAGAATATTGAGATAATAATTAGTGATAATAATAGCTCTGATAATAGTGATGAAGTAATTAAAAAATTTTGTTCCAATTCAAAAATAAAATATTCAAAAAATGATACTAATATTGGAATGATTGCTAATTTCAATAAAGCTTTTTTTGAACTATCAAAAGGTGATTTCATTACCAACATATCAAGCGATGATTATTTTATAGATGAAACTTTTATTTCCTCTGCAATAAAAAAAATAAAAGAAAATGATAATGTTTTACTAGTATTTGGTAAATACCAATCTTTTTTTACAAAGAGTGATACAATTGTTGATATGCCCTGTCAATGTTACTACCAAACTTCATTTAGAAAAGGTATAGATGTATTTTTAGATTTTGCAGAATGTCCTTACTTCGGCTGGGGTGGATGTATTATGAACAGGAATTTTTTAGTGAAAAACAAAATGTTGATTCCTGACATAATAACAAATGACATTTACATGAATTTGGAATTAATGTTACATGGTAATGTCGCTTTTATTGACTCTAATGTGTATATGATTAGGTATCACGGTAATAATGCAACTGGGAGTGTAAGAACCGCAAACCAATATATTAGCAGTAGGCTAAATTATATTAATGATTTGTATAAAAAAGCTCTACAAAATAATGAGATTGATAAAAATTGTTTAGAAAAATGGAAATATTCAATGCTTAAAATAGATATCAAATCATTCTTAATAACTTTTATTTTAAGTGGAAATCAGAAAGAGTATGATATTTTC
>JANMAV010000135.1:0-3485 GCA_031360055.1 Ferruginibacter sp. | reverse complement strand
AAAAATATTTCTTGCAAGGATTACGGGATATTAAACCTGAATTGACCCAAAGAAAAACAAAAAAGGTAAGTGATTTTATAGAAAGCACTTAAAAATTAAAACGCTGAACATCCACACCAAGGCGAAGACAGGTGGGGCAATAAAATTAATACACAAATCATGAAAAAAGTAATTAGGCTTTTGCTAGCTTTTTCGGTTGTAATTCTATTATTTCATGCATGCAAGAAAAATACTGAAGGCTACTCCGAAAATATATTAAATGCACAAGCCTCAAGTATTATAATTAAAAACGGTGTCGTTACCTTTTCAACATCTGCTACCTTTTTAAAAATTGCCGAAAACAAAAATAATGACCAAAATTCTTTGTTTAGATCTTTAAATGAGGCAAAATTTAAAAGCCTGAAAACAAAAATACCAGAAGAAGCAGGCGATAATTTTACTCCCAGTGTTGTAACATCTTCTACTTTTGATAGTAGCCTTTATACTGATTATATGTTGAGTGTTTTAAATACTGATAAAGTCTGCAATATAAATGGTTTTTATATAAAGATAGATATGGAAAACAATCTTTGCGCTGCATTAGACGCTACTCTATATTCAAATGAGTATAACGATTTTGTAAATAATAATTTTAATAACGATCACATTATGGTATTCGTGCAACAAGAGGAGCCGGTGCTTGCCGTATTAGATGCCATAAGAACTAATCAAACCACTTGGCAAAATTACCGAGATTCCTTACTACCAGCCAAAGGAGGAGGTGGTATTTGCATTAAAGCAGGGGACAATGGAACAAAAAAAGTAGCCCAATTTCCAATCAATCCAATTTCACCCAATTCACCTAACTTCCAATTAAGGTATGCAGTAATGGTGCTTAGTTATATAAAGAATTTCATACATTTTGAATTGAACAGTCAAGCATACGCAACAAGTCTTACTGGTTTTGGAGTACCTGTTATATCTTGTGCTGGTACTTCGAAATTTACCTTTAATTATTATTATGAAGGGGCTTGTGGCGGTAGTCATTCTGGAGAACGAATTATATATAGTGAGGGATGTAGTAATACGGGAAACTATAATATTTATAGTGGCGGCACAGCTTTGAGATACACACAAATAACTGCAAAGGTGGCAGTAAAACCTAATGGGTATTCTGGTAGTTATGAATCTTACTATGTAAGCCCTTGGGCTAATATGAGGTAAAACAAATTTCTTAATCGAAAGCTTAATTTTTTTGATTAAATTGTTAAATAAATATGCTTTGTTTACAAGGCATATTTATTTTTAATCGTACAAAATATAAATTATGATAAAACACACATTTTCTAAAAATTTTGCCATATTACTTTTTATATCTTTTATGATTTGTAACTTGTCGCAAAGTCAATCCCTCGTTTTTCGACCTTATTATGGACATAAATATTTTTGGACAAAATATAAAGAATTACCCAATAACAACTTTGATCCCTCGTTTACTTCAACTTTTGCTAATAACTCCATTACAAAAGCAAATGACTATTCCTGGGGGCTTGCTTTAGAATTAAAATACCCTAACCATAGTTATGAATTTTGTTATTCTCAACAGGGGAGTGTAGTGAGTTTTTATACAAATTCTCCAACAGCAGACCTCGGGAGTTATTCTCTTACAACTAATGGCAAATTTGGTCAATTACAATTTATCTATAACCATACTTTTAATAAATTATTAATGGGTAATAAAGATGGCTTAAATGTAGTGCCAATGGTTAGTATTGGTTTGGGTATTGGTTTTGCAAATAGCCCAATCTATAACATATTTAAGGAAGAACGATTATATTCAAACAGCGACCCTGCAAAATATTTTGACTTTGATTTACAACCAAAACATGATAATTTAAATTATAGCGCAATTTTTAAAGCCGGGCTTGTTTTCAACAAAAAAAATAGAGAATTATTCAGGGTACAATTAATGGCAAACTTAGGATTGAATAAAGCAATAGGATACAATTTCATTTATGCCCATACAGCCAATAAATATTCTGGTACAATAAATTCTTATGGCAGCGATATAAGGATACAAGTAAGTATCCCTATTACTTTATGGCGTAAAAAGAGAAAATGATAAAGTATGTTTTAATGTTATTTTTCTTTACAGGTTGCATGGCATCAATATCAAATAAAGAGATCAAGATTTTGCCTGAATTATACATAGCTCAAATTGATAGTGCAAAACATTTAATGCAAACAGGCGATATAATTTTTAGAGGAGGTACGGACATTGAAAGTGCTGTAATAAGAGAGTTTTCTAAAACAGATAAATTATTTTCTCATTGCGGAATTTTATTGATTGATAATGATAGTTTAAAAGTGCATCATATTTTAGGGGGGAAAGATAATCCGAAAGGATCCGTAATTATCGAATCATTAGATTCATTTACAGTTTATCCCCAAAATGAAAACATGGGAATTTACAGAACTAATCTTTCTATGATTGAGATAAATGCAGTTAAATTTTTTATTGATTCTGTAAAAAGTAAGAAAGTAATTTTTGATATAAAATTTGATAATAAAAGTAAAGAAAAATTATATTGTACCGAATTAGTAATTGATGCGTTGCTTTATGCAACAAAAAACAAAATGATATTTAACGATACAAGTTTTTATGTTAGAAATACGAAATACCATTTTTTAATAAATAATAAAGATAGCTTTACTTTTTTTCCTATTGATCAGTTTCAGCATAGTGCTTATTTAACCAAAGTAAAAGATTTTATTTTCCCTTTAGACAAACATCAATAATAATATTATTTCAAATGCTCCCACCCCTGCTCCACCAACGCATGTTTGTTTACGACACGGTAATAATATTTTCCCCAGCAGGGGATGTTCCGCTTCGTTCTTCGCCGCTACCTGTCTCTTAAGAAGACCAGCGAATAGTCAACCAACCGGTATTACCAAACTTTGATGCAAAAAAATTACTTATTTTTTCTTTTCCCTAATATAAATTTGCAACCAACAGATGGCAATACAAATAAATTATTAGCACCAGTTTTAGGTATATAAAATTGTTTTACGCCTAAATCTATACCTCCACGTTTTGTATTTATGGTATATCCCAGCCCAACAGCAAAGGCAGGCGTGGTTAGCTTTTTATAAAACGAAAATCCAGCTTCTCCACTAACCCACCAATTTTTTTTATGGCTAAAATATTACTGGTAGCCTGCACTTAAAATATTAGTGCGTATCACACTAGAGGGCGATAAATTTTTTATGCCATTATTTACATTGGTATAATTTAACTGTATGCTGCCCGTATTGGTGGCCATGTAGTAAAAATTTAAAACACCACCCAAACCGGCATTAAGATTTTTGTTTTGCGGTATGGAAGCGCCTAAATTTATGCTGCCGCCAAAACTGCCCTTTTGGGCATAACTGTTAACACCTACAAATAGCAATGCACTAAGTAATATTTTTTGCATAATTAATTTTTTAAACGATAAAAATAT
>JANMAV010000131.1:0-13027 GCA_031360055.1 Ferruginibacter sp. | reverse complement strand
ATTCAGGCGGGCATTTTAATCCTTGTCAGTCACACTGGAATTTAGCAGCTTTGCCGGAAGAATATAAATGGTCATCAGCAAAGTTTTATGAAACAGGAATAAAAGATTTTGGGCTGGTTAATCCCACACTGGCGCAGATATGCAGCATAGCTTTGCGGCCAGCGTATCTGTGCCATTGAATACTCTATACAATTAAAGTGCCCCGCTTTATTATTTCTATGAGCCCTTTACCCCCATAGTAATCTATTGCACTGCTGTATTTCCATTCTTCTGCCTTTGTAACAAACCCGGCTTCAACAGGATTATTATGTATGTAATCTAATTTCTGGTGCGCCATTTTATTATTGATTAATTGTATTGGATGACTTTCAGGTTGCCACAACTGAAATTTTGCAGTGTTACTATTTTTCTTTGCAGCTCTTTCCATCATCCAAAGCATCCATTCTTTTCTACTTTCATTTTTATTATTTGTTATTGCTTTGTGCAATTCTTCGGCTGTATGCCTTTTTAAATCTCTCATTATATTACTAAGAGCATTACCCCTAGTCCCCATAATTAAATGTACATGGCTAGTCATTATGCACCAACCATATATATCTAAATCTTTTTCTTTTTGGCAATATTTTATACTGTCTAATAACACTTCTCTATAAATTTCTCTTATAAATAAATCTATCCAATTTGTTACTGCAAAACTTACAAAATACAATTTAGTATCATCATTAAATTTATACTTTTTGCTCATGTTATAAATGTAAATAAATAATAGGTAGTTTTTTTGCTATTTTAATTTTTATTTGCTTTAAATAATTAAACTATGCATTAGCAATAATTACAGAATATGTAAGCCTGTCATAGATAAGCTTACGCTGCTCTACCTGTAATTAATATCTACATCAGAAAGTTAATTAAAGCAATTTTATACTAGGCGCCAGTTTGGGGTAGGTTTGAACTTAGGCACAGATACGCTTGGCTGCTTTACCTGCCCTGCATATCTGCGCCAGTAGAAGTAGGTTTGAATTTAGGCACAGATACGCTTGGCTACTTTACCTGCCCTGCATATCTGCGCCAGTAGAAGACACGAACCTTTAGCTTAAAAAGTATTAGCAATAAGGATGTTAAAAAGGCTTACAATTTGCAGAATATATATTCGCAATTACCATGTACTGAAATTTGGACAAAAGGAGAAATGCTTCTAATTTTTGAGCAATTAAAATATGCAATAGATTCTAAATTGCTTGTTGATAAAAAATTAATTTCAGTTATTTGTAAACAGCTATTGTGTGTGTTAACAGATGTTGAGATGTATGCTATTAATAGTTGTAAAAACATGAATGCATTTGCACAATTTAATTGGTATTATTGCGATGTGGTTGGCAATGTATCATACCTTGCTGAAAGAGAAGAAGATAATTATTGTTTTTTAAGATTTAATACATTTAATAATTTTGAAAGTAAAGATGCAAGCATTTGTGCAGAAGTTAGAATGTGGCTAAATGCATTATTGAATGATGCAGTAGGTTTTAGTGGTGCTGGCAGCAAATACAGAAATGCTTATTTATTATCATTAAGAACAACCTTGTCAAGTTATTTGTAGCCATGTTTTACACCTTCAAATAATTCATCAAATTTTCAAAATTGCTACTTAGCTCACTTTCAAATTTTTGATTGCCATAGCTGTACACAACGCTGTAATCGTAGCGCTCAAATGTGGCCAAAACTGATGCTATTTCTCTCTTGTTAATGTGGAGGGTTACGGTTAATAACCCGGTCAAATTATCGGTAGTGCTATTTAAGTGTAGTATGGTACAATCGTTACTTTCAACAATTCGGCTAATTTCTGATATGGCAAATTGAGACCTTTCCATCTCTAAAACAATAAGCCCACCAATTTCATCGGCACCAGCAAAGTTGCCAAGTGTTTTTAATAAATCGGTTGTTGTTATTACACCTACATAGTCATCATCTTTTTGTACTACAGGTATTATGGAGGTATCAAATTGTATGCTGTTGCTTACAGCATTTAAAAAGTGTACATTATCAGGCACGGGCATTTTTAAAAAAGTATCTTGCAATAGCTCAATGGGCAACTTTTCATCTTCAGCATCTAGCAAATCATCTTCGCTAATTAATCCCAAAAACTTACCTTCTACAACTACAGGTAAATGTGTAATTCTAAAATCGTTTATAAGCCCCAAGGCTTTGGCCACACTATCTTGCAATTGTAACCTTGGAATATTATTATTAATTAAGTTTTTTGTAAGCATGTAAAAAATAAAATAGTGAATACAAACTTATGACAGCAATATTGCCTAAATAGTTGCAGTACTAACATTAATTTTCGATAAAAATGTTTCTAAAATAACATTAAATTCAGCAGGTACTTCCATCATTGGGGCATGGCCACATTTATCAATAAAGTGTAGCTCACTATTTGGTATAAGTTTATTAAATTCTTCACCAACAAAGGGTGGGGTTACGTTATCGTTTTTGCCCCAAATAAGGCAAGTAGGTTGTTGTATAGCCTTTAACTCATCTCCAAGGTTATTGCGTATAGCACTTTTAGCTAAGGCAATAATTTTTATTACTTTAAGCCTGTTATTTGTTATTTCAAATACCTCATTTACCAAATCATCTGTTGCCATAGCAGGGTCGTAAAAAGTAAAAGCAGTTTTGTTGCGTATATATTCTTTGTCGCCACGTTTTGGGTAGGTATCTCCCATACCATTTTCAAACAAACCTGAGCTGCCGGTAAGTGTTAGTGATTTTATTTTTTCAGGGTGTTTTAAAATTAACAATAAAGCCACATGGCCACCTAATGAGTTGCCAAGTATATTAATATGTTGATAGTGCCTGTGCTCAATAAATTTGTGAACGTATTTTTGTAAACCACTTACTGATGTACTAAGCAAATCCATATCTAACAAAGGAAGTATAGGAACAACAACAGTGTATTTTTTTTTAAAATGTTCAATTAAATCTTTAAAATTACTCAATGCACCAAATAGCCCATGTAGTAACATTAAGGTATCGCCACTACCTTCTTGTATATATGAATATTTGCCATCTTGTTTTATTTCGTAACTCATTCCGTTGTTTCTGGTATTGCTGTGAATTGCTAAAATACGTTGTTTCTCCCAAAAATGTTGCTATAATGTTAATTTAAATATTAATACACAAATAAAAAAACTATACTCATTAATTAAAAATGAATTAACCGGTAAATAAAATTTTTTTGTACTACTTTTCCACGGGTTTAAAAAAGCAAATAATTATACCCATACACAATAGTAAAACAATGCTTGTATATTGGTTAGGATACTGCCACAATAGCCAGCCCCCAACTATAAAAAATCTGGCATTTTCTAATTAAAAAATCCAGCTTTGTTGCTCCAAAATTGCACCTGTATTTATAACATTAAGCAGAATAACATAGTAGTAAAATAGCTACCTCAAAACTTAGTAAATTATTTATTTTACAAGCTAGTTAAACAATTTATTGAATGTTAATACAGCCGCCTTAATTTTTGCAATGTTTACAAAAAATACTTTGTAACTAAGGCTTAGCAGCAGGCTCAGCGTATTTACTAAAAAAGTTTTGCAACTCTGTAAACATGTTTTTAAACCATGGTATTATTTCACCAATTGCGTTTATAACTTTTGGTGCAAGGGGTTGTAAGTATGGGTATATGTTAGATGCTTGTGTAACATCAATTTTTAAAAAGTGAAGTTGTACAGCATAAAATAAAAATACACTAAATATGAGGCTATATAAAAGTGCATATAACAAAAAACCAGCAAGTCTATTAGCCCAACCTAGCAGTACAGTTTCAATAGATTTTTGAATTATTTTACCAACAAAATTTATAGCAAAAGCCACGGCTATAAACACCAATAAAAATGATAATGCAGGCAACCACTTGCCTGCATTTGTATATTGTTGTATTTGAGTAGATACTGTTGCAGATAGTTTTAATGCTGCTGCAAGCCCTACTATAAATCCTAGTACTGAAAAAATGGCTATAATAAAACCTTTGCTAAAGCCTTTATAAAAAGCTAAAGCCATCAGTATAAAAAATACTACATCTATAATCATAAAGCATAATTAAGAGAGTAATTTTTTTACAACTGTACTAATTGTTTTACCATCAGCTTTACCAGCTAACTGCTTACTAGCAACACCCATAACCTTACCTACATCAGCTGCAGTAGTAGCTCCAACAGTTGTTATAATTGCTTTCACTGCATCAGTAATTTCAGCTTCAGTAAGTTGTATGGGCAAAAATCTTTGTATAACTGCAAGTTCTTCATTTTCTTTTTTAGCTAAATCTTCACGTCCTTGTTTTTCAAAAATTTCTAAAGAATCTTTTCTTTGTTTTACCATTTTTTGTAAAAACTTTTGCTCAGTTGCCTCATCAATTTCACCACCGGCACCAGGCTCAGTTTTAGCTTTTATAATTTCTGCTTTTATAGCTCTTAATGCCCTAAGTACAGGTTCGTTTTTGCTTTTCATGGCATCTTTCATTTCTGCCATAATATCTAGTTCTAAACTCATTAGTTTTTTATTTTAATGTAAAAAAAATCTTTACTAACTCTAAACGCCAACCTTGCGGCTAGTAAAGTAAAGTAAACAAAATTGTTTGAAATGCTAAAAATCATACATTTTAAAAACGAAAAATAATTTTTTTATGCTCCATTTTCAGTTATTTGAGCAGCCCTAAATTTTGCAATAAAGCTGTTTGAAAATGCTTTTAATTCTGCAGCTAGTTCTTGGTTTTTTGTTGCTCTTGCAAAAGTATCACTCATGGTAAATAGCATTTGATAATAAAATTCTCCCATTTCATCTATCATCATATCTTTTGTCCACAAATCCATACGCATAGCAGTTTTGTCTGCTGCATCCCAAAAAGCTACACACATAGCTTTTGCTTTCTGTGCCATTTCAGCACTGCTATCTGTTGCACTCCATTCAATGCTTTCAGGTACTTTTTCAGGGTCTAATAAAATATCAATTTTTATGGTTGATTGGTGCATCACTAATTTTTTATGTACACCGCAAAGTTAAATTTTTTGTTGTTGCTATACAACATTTGCAATAATTCAATTTTAGAATTGGTACTTTTCAGTACTTGTATATTTTTTCATGTACATAGTATTGTTATTGAAATAAATTAGGAAGTAAACATTCATTATTTATTTAAAAAATAGATTTTTATATATCAATTTTATTTGTTTAAAATTTGCATTATCCACAGCAGTAAATAAAATGTGAATAAAATATTTTGCATAAATAATAAATATGCAAATAAAAAATATAATATTGTATTAGGAACTTACTATTCCTGTACTTACTAACCCATCTATATAAAAAACGCTGCTTTAACAAAAGTGGCGTTTTTGTTTTTACATTTGTTTGCCTAATATAATAAATGGCGTTTTATACGCTAAAAAATTAATACAAAAAAGTTGCAAATTTTAAAACATATCTTGCAAAACAAATATTTTACAACATGTTAAAATCTATGACGGGCTTTGGTAGAGCAGAACAAACCTTTGGCGAAAAAACTTTTTTGGTAGAAATAAAAGCTCTAAATGGAAAACAATTTGAGCTGCAATTAAAATTACCATCGCTCCTTAAACCGGTAGAGTTTGACATTAGAAATATGTTACAAGAAAATTTACTAAGAGGTACTATAGATTGTTACATAACCATAAAACAAAATGGTATAACCAAGCCTGTAGTGCTTAATACAGAATTAATAAAATCGTATTACACACAAATAAACCAACTAGCTACTGACTTAAATATTGATACTACCGCCATACTGAGCTCTTTATTAAGACTGCCAGAAATTGTTACTGCAGCTACAGATACCATAACCGATGAAGATTTTAAAAATTTTACCATTGTTTTACAAGATGCCATTAAAGAGCTTAATAATTTTAGAATAGAAGAAGGTAAATCTTTAGAAAACGATTTAATACAACGAATACAAAACATACAAGCACAAGAAGAAAATATTATTGCTTTAGCACCTGCACGAAAAACTAAAATAAAAGAAGAAATACAAACCCTTTTAGAAAAAAATGTTGGACTAGAAAATATAGATAATAATAGAATGGAGCAAGAGCTTATTTATTACATGGAAAAAATTGATATTCACGAAGAGCAAATAAGGCTTAAACAACATTGCCAATATTTTAATGAAATTGTAAATAGTGATGATGAAGGTAAAGGCAAAAAATTATCTTTTATTTTGCAGGAGTTTGGTAGAGAAATAAATACAACAGGAAGCAAAGCTTATGATGCAGGTATACAAAAATGTGTTGTAGTAATGAAAGACGAACTTGAAAAAGCTAAAGAACAAATTTTAAATGTTTTATAATTCGTACGTAGTGCATAAAAATATACATATAAAAATTGCTATAGTATTAGCAACCATTTTATTGTTTTCATCTTGTAAAGAAATTGATGTATTTGAAAAAAATACAAACATTCCAAATATGCAGTGGCAAAATAATTTTGCGGCTACTGGTAATTTTATAATTACAGATACAACCAAAGCCTATAATGTATATGTAGTATTACGCCACACTGATGCCTATAAGTACAATAATATTTGGCTTGGGATACAATTAAAAGCTCCAAATAACGATACTGCTATTACACAAAAAATAAACTTACAACTAGGTAGCGATGCTACAGGTTGGGAAGGGGTAGGTATAAATGATATTTGGGAGGTAAGAAAATTGATTGTGAGTAATTCAAAGCTATTTACAAAAAAAGGAACGTATAGTTTTTCTATATATCAAATAATGAGAAACAACCCATTGAAGGATGTTATGAGTATTGGGCTTAACGTTCAAAAATTGCCATAATGTTAATAAAATTTAACGTATTGCTGTATTTTATATATTAAGAAGGTAATAATTTTACTTACAATTGTTTATTTTGCACACAATTAATTATTTGTACTATCGTTTTTACTACAAATCAACCATTTTTAAAATTTTACCGTGAATAAAATATTTTTCTGCTTAGCATTAGCAGTCACTTTATCAACTACCACACAAGCTCAAATGTTTTTTGAGAATGTACATACTGGGGAGTTTGGAGTAACTGGTGGTGGAGCACATTATTTTGGAGATTTAAACAATCGTTCATCTTTTAGCAGGCCTAAACCAGCAGTTGGTATATTTTTTCGAAAGCAATTTGGAGATTATATAAGCCTAAGGCTATCTGCACACTATGCTCAATTAGGCTACAGTGACGCTTATAGCAAAAATGAATTTCAACGTTTACGTAATTTAAGTTTTAATACAAATATTTACGAAGTAGCCTTACAAGGTGATTTTAATTTCTTTAAATTCACTCCAGAAGATCCATCACACTCTTTTACTCCCTATGTAACTTTAGGAATTGGAGCATTTAACTTTGATCCTTACGCTTACTTAAATGGCCAAAAATACTTTTTGCGTCCACTAGGTACCGAAGGCCAAACTACAGGCTATATGGGTAGAAAGCCTTATTCAACAACGGCATTGTGTATACCATTTGGGGTAGGTTTAAAATATAACTTAACTGAAAAAGTAAATATTTCGTTTGAATTGGCACACCGCTTTACATTTACTGATTATTTAGATGATGTAAGCACAACCTATGTTGGTGTTAATAATTTTCAACCTGGGCCAAACGGCACTTTATCTGAAGCTCAGCTGTTGCAAGATAGGAGCTATGAATTTGATAAAAATAATGTGTTAGGTATAGAAGGTAGGCAAAGGGGATTTAGCAAACAAAAAGATCAATATATAATTGGAGAAATAGGTTTATCAATAAACTTAAGTAAATATCGTTGCCCAACAGCTAATTAATATACATTTTACCATATACCCAAAGCGGCAGTATTAACGTACTGCCGCTTTTGGCTTATAATACAGCAAATTTGGTTACTTTTGCCAGCATTAAAAAATTACCTAATAGCTATTCTTTTTAAATGAGTGTACAGTCGCAAATTAATACAGCATATTTACCTAAGCACATTGCTGTAATTATGGATGGAAATGGCCGTTGGGCTAAGGAAAGAGGTAACGATAGATTATTTGGGCATTTACACGGTGTAGAAAGTGTAAGAGATGTTACCGAAGCTGCTGCAGAGTTGGGAATAAAATACTTAACACTGTATACTTTTAGTACCGAAAATTGGGATAGGCCTAAGTATGAAGTTAATGGCCTTATGGAACTTTTAGTAGATACCATAAAAAAAGAAGTTCCTACCCTAAACAAAAACAATATACGCTTGCAAGTTATAGGCAATGTAAATATGCTGCCTACACATGCTCAAAGCCAACTGCAAGAGGCATTAATAGATACCAAACAAAATACTGGGCTTACATTAATAATGGCATTAAGTTATAGCAGCCGTACAGAAATTGAAGAGGCTATTAAACAAATAGCTATTGATGTGCAATGTGGAGTGCTAGCACCCAATTTGATTAATAGCCATACACTTTCTACCTACTTAAGCACCAACACAATACCTGATCCTGAATTACTTATACGTACAGGAGGAGATTATAGAATTAGCAATTTTTTATTATATCAAATAGCATACACGGAGTTATATTTTACAGAAACTATGTGGCCAGATTTTAGAAAAGAATCTTTTTACGAGGCCGTAGTTGAATTTCAACGTAGGGAGAGGCGTTTTGGTAAAACTAGTGAACAAGTTAAAAATTTAAAATAATGCAACTATTTTTTATAAAAAATTGTCAGTTAGGTGCAGCAAAACATTAATGCTGTAAAATGTGTAGGAGGTGAGGTGGTGTAGTTTTGCCCATAATAATAAATTAATGAAACGTTTAACAAATACTTTTAAATATAGGGGTTAATTTGCCCCACTATAAATTTAATTTTTAATGCTGAAGATTTACCAAACTGTATTACTTACTGCTATCATATTTATTACCGGCTCAAGCTTGCATGCACAAGAGGTATCTGTAAACCCTGCATTAAATGATATTTTTAACTCAAAAACTCCCAAAAAATATACCATTGCTGCAATTGAGGTTAAGGGAGCAAAATCATTCGATAAAAATTTAATTATATCAATATCCGGCATGGCCGTTGGCGATGAAGTAAATATACCCGGTACAGATGTGTTTAATAAAGCAATTGCCAAACTTTGGAAACAAAGTTTAGTATCAAATGTTGAAATTAATATTACCAACCTTACTGATAATAATATATCAGTAGAAATTGATATTACCGAAAGGCCAAGGTTACTCAACTACTCATTTGTAGGTATAAAAAAAGGTGAAAAAGATGAACTTGAAACCAAAACTGCTTTGGCAAAAGATAGAGTACTTACAGATGATATGAAACTAAGTGCTGTAGAAATTATTAAGAAATTTTATTACGATAAAGGTTTTAGAAACGCAACTATAAATATGGTGGAAACACCAGTACAAGGTAATGCTAACAGTGTTACACTTACCTTTTTTATTGATAAAGGAAAAAAAGTTAGAATAAACTCTGTAAATTTTACTGACAACAACGAAATATGTGATGCCAAGCTAAAAAAACAAATGAAGGGCACAAAAGAAATGAGCCGTTTTACACTTTTTCCTGAAAAAGTAGTAAGCCCTTATGGCGATAGTACAAAGTTTAAAACCTTTAAAGAATATATACATGAAATGGGTTACCTATACCCATCTAAAACAAAAGAATATTTAGACCCATACTTTAGGTTTAAACTATTTGCAAGTGCAAAATTTAGTGAAAAAAAGTATACTGAAGATAAAGAAAAAGTACTTGATTACTACAATGCTGCTGGTTTTAGAGATGCAGCAATTGTAGTAGATACGAATACTACTAACGCTAAAGGAAATTTAGATATACATATAAAAGTAACAGAAGGAAGAAAATACTATTTTGGAAACTTTACATTTAAAGGAAATGCAAAATATAGTGACTCTGTACTTAACCTAATTTTAGGAATAAAGAAGGGTGATGTGTACAATGCTGAAACCTTGAATAAAAAATTAGGAAAACAACTAAGTGCAGAAGGTGGAGATATTGGAAGCTTATACCAAGATGATGGGTATTTATTTTTTAGTGTAGATCCTATAGAAACGGCTGTATATAATGATACTATTGATTTTGAAGTTAGGCTTAGAGAAGGGCCTCAAGCTACTTATGGTAAAATCACAGTATCTGGCAATGAAAAAACTAAAGACTATGTAATTTTAAGAGAATTACGTACTGTACCAGGAGAAAAATTTAGCAGGCAAGATGTAATACGTACCCAAAGAGAATTATCACAACTTGGGTTTTTAAATGCTGAAAAAATAAACCCTCAAATTGTTCCAAATAATGCTGATGGTACGGTAGATATTAATTGGCAAGTAGAAGAAAAATCAGCTGATCAACTAGAGCTTTCAGCAGGTTTTGGTGGTGGTATTGGGCTTACAGGTACATTAGGTGTTACTTTCAATAACTTTAGTATAAAAAATATTACAAAGGGCTCATCTTGGGATCCATTGCCAACAGGTGATGGACAAAAGTTAAGTGCAAGAATACAATCTAATGGTAGGGCTTATCGATCATATAACATTGCATTTACTGAGCCTTGGCTTGGAGGTAAAAAGCGTAACTCTTTTTCAGTAAGTTATTTTAATACAAAGTATTCAAATGCTTTCGACTCTTCAACAGGCCTACCATGTAAAAGTTGTGGAAGAAACTCATACGTAAATACGGTAGGTTTTGGTGTTTCTTTAGGTAAGCAGTTAAAATGGCCAGATGATTTCTTTAACCTTATTTACTCAGTAAACGTACAAAAGTACAAGCTTAAAAACTACTCAAATATATTTGCAGGCTTAAGTAATGGTACCTCTACCAATTTAAGCTTTAAAGTTACTTTGTTACGTAATTCTGCAGGACCTAATCCAATATTTCCTACAAGTGGCTCTAACGTTTTGTTAAGTGGCCAATTTACTTTACCATACTCTTTATTGGGCATAACAAGCGGTGCTGAAAACCAATACAAATTACCTGAGTTTCATAAATGGCGTTTTAATAGTGAGTGGTATGTTCCAATTGGGAGGGCTAGAGGCGCTGATAGAAATAAACAATTTATTTTAAAAGTAGCTGCTAAATATGGCTTTATTGGCAAGTACAATCAAAAATTGGAAGTATCTCCATTTGAACGTTTTCAAGTTGGCGATGCTGGTTTAAGTAACACTACAGCATTGTTAGGTTACGATATTATTGCACATAGAGGGTACCCTGTATATAGCAACTCTAACCCAAAAATAAATCCTGATGGTATTACACCAACGCAGTATTTTACAATTTTTAATAAATATACTACCGAGCTACGCTACCCTTTCAGCACTAGTGCAAGTAGCACCATTTATGGGTTAGCATTTTTTGAAGCAGCTAATGGATGGTATAAGTTTAAAGATTATAATCCATTTAAACTTAGGCGTAGTGCAGGTGTAGGTATGCGTTTCTTTTTACCAATGTTTGGTTTGTTAGGGTTTGATTATGGTGTAGGTTTAGATAGATATAACCAAAACACTGGTTTAAAAGGTGCAGCTAAATTTACATTCAACTTAGGGCAGGAGCCGGAATAGGAAGTTGAAGGGTTGAGGAGGGAGGAAGGGGTTGAAGGGTTGAGGAAAAATGTTGACTGGTTGTGGAGAAGTTGAAGAGTTGGTGGGTTGATAGTTAATGTTTATGGTGATACTGAAAATGTGTATTAAGAAAACTTAGTAAACTATTTACAACCACTGAATATTTTCACCATTCACTATTTATCATTCTTAATAAGCCCCATTACAAATAATACTATAATAATACTACCATGATAAAAACATTATTTCTAGCAGTAACAGTAACTATTGCATCGCTTGCAGCCAATGCACAGCGGTATGCCATAATAGATTCTAAATACATTTTAGAAAAATTAACTGATTATAAAGAAGCCCAAAAAAAGCTTGATAATTTTAGTGAATTATGGCAAAAAGAGCTTGAGCAAAAACAAGCCTCTATGGAAAAAATGTATAAAGATTATGATGCAGAGCAAGTAATGCTTACAGATGCTTTAAAAAAGAAACGTGAAGATGAACTTTTTAATAAAGAAAAAGAATTAAGAGATTTACAAAAAAAGCGTTTTGGCTTTGAGGGTGACTTGTTTAAAAAACGCCAAGAGTTAATAAAGCCTATTCAAGACAGAGTGTACAATGCCATACAAAAACTAGCAGTAGAAAAACAGTACGATTTTATACTAGATAAAAGTGAAGGAATTACTGTTATCTTTGCCGACCCAAAATTAGATAAAAGCGACGATGTTTTAAGGAACATGGGCGTAAAATAAAATTTATTATTAAGTACAATTAACAAACATAAAAAAGAAAACTCAATTAAAAATTAAGATGAAAAAATTATTATTTGTAGCTGTAATGTCAGTAAGCATATTTGGTACAGCAACTGCTCAAAGTAAAATTGGATACATTAATACAGATGAGCTAATAAGCCTTATGCCAGAAGCAGCAAAAGCACAAGCACAATTGCAAGAGTACCAAGCAGGCCTTGCACAACAATACCAGGATTTAACTGTTGAGCTTAATGGAAAGGATAGTGCATTTGTTGTAGATTCAGTAAAGCAATCTCCATCAATAAGAGAAATAAAAAGAAAAGAATTAATTGAATTATACCAAAAAGTACAAAATTATCAGCAAGATGCTCAAGAGCAAATGCAAGCTAAACAAAACCAAGTAATTGTACCAATTAGAGAAAAAGCACTAGCAGCAATTACTGCAGTAGCTAAGCAAAATGGCTACGGTTATGTATTTAACGAAGATAATTTATTGGTAAAACCAGCAGGCGATAATCTTTTAAGTTTAGTAAAAGCTAACTTAGGCATTAAAGATGTTGCTCCTAAACCAGCAGCAGGTGGGGTTAAAAAACCATAATTTTATATACAAATAATAAAATGCTCTGAGCCATATGGTTTGGAGCATTTTT